>MDJN01000164.1 GCA_001995005.1 Candidatus Parepulonipiscium sp. PG-Nun2H_MBin03
CTCTAATACTCCTGCCTCTTAGGCTGTGAGATAAAGAGCAAGTAATCTTTTCAGATTAAGGCAACTAACATTCAGTGGCGGGGTTAGAACCCCCACTGAATGAAGTTTTCTTCTATATTAATTGTGGAAGAGAGTTAAATATGAGCATTTTAGATATTAAAAACTTAAGCATAGAATATCAAGGAGGAACAATGGCAATAAAAGATATATCTATGTCAGTAAATGAGGGTGAAATTATTATTAATGGCACAAATTTTTGGAAGTTAGATAAAAAAGGTAAAAGAGAATTTCACAAAAAAGTCCAAATGGTATACCAAGACCCGTTATCTTCTTTTAGTCCAAGAATGAAAATTGGCGAATATATTTGTGAGCCACGAATAAATTATGATAAAATAAATAAGGAATTGGCAAGAGAAGAAGCTATTGAATTATTAAAAGCAGTAGATTTGCCTAAAGAGTTTATGGATAGATACCCACATCAACTGTCCGGAGGCCAACTGCAAAGAGTTGCAATCGCTAGAGCATTAGCAATATCACCTGAAATTCTAATATGCGATGAAGCGACTAGTGCACTAGATGTATCTATACAAAAACAAATTTTGGAGCTATTTCATAAAATTCAAAAAGAAAAAAATTTAACTTGCTTATTTATTTGTCATGACTTAGCAGTGGTAAATTCTATAACTGATAAAGTTATTGTAATGTATAAAGGAGAATTGGTTGAAGAAATTGAGACACAATTTTTAATAACTAGTCCAAAACAGGAATATACAAAATTATTATTAAATTCATCTTTTGATATCTATTGTGACCAAAATAAGGAAATATCTTTAATTGAAGTGCTTTAATAGTATGTATTACAAAGGTCTGATGAGAGTGTGGATTTGCAAAAATACCAAAGGTGCAAGATATTTTAAAAATATTTCAAAAAGGGCTTGCAAAATGATACAAGTTATTGTATAATTCTTTGGTATTAGTTTGGCGGAATAGCTCAGTTGGCTAGAGCACATGGTTCATACCCATGGTGTCGGGGGTTCGACTCCCTTTTCCGCTATTTTATATGTTGAGACTCTAGGCAAACTGCTTAGAGTCTTTTTTGTGTGACCCTCTTGAAAAAAAGTTGTACATTTGTTATAATAGAAGTATTAAATCTAGCTTATTAACAAATGATTTTTTTAGAACAGATTGTCTGCAGTCTGTAAGTATATGTCTTATAAAATTGGGAGGGTGCAATGAGTGATATTTTATTAAATGCTGGTACAGGCGAAGTTGAGGTTGTAGAGTTTATTGTAAAGGACAAACACTATGCCATAAATGTATTAAAAATAAAAGGAATTGTTACGATTGACGAAGTAGTTCCGCTGCCAAATTCAAAAGAAGAAATAGCAGGTCTTACAAATGTGCGTGGAGAAATGGATATTGTTATTGATTTAAGTTATGCTTTATACGGAGTTCACACTGTAGATTATAAAAAGGCACTTGGTTTATTATGCGAATTTAATGGAACAAAAGTTGTGTTTTTGGTTGACCAAGTAAATGGTATTAGACGTATTGGGTGGAATGATATTAAGCAGACAACAAATGTTAAACAAGATACATTAAGCGTTGGTAGTTTAATGATTGATGAGACTATTATAATTCTGCTAGACTTTGAGAGTATTACTATTAAGGCTGGTATAGGAAATATGTGGGATGCCACTGATGAGGGAGACGGTGTGTATGTTCCTCGAAATGAGAATATTATTTTAGTAGAAGATTCAAGAGCTATTAGAGAAATGTTAAGATGTGTATTAGAAGAAGCAGGATATCATAATATTAAGCAATTTGAAAATGGTCAACAAGCTAAAGATTATATATTTGACATTAAAAATAATTATGGTGCTAAATTTAGACAAAAAGTTGATTTGGTGGTAACGGATATAGAGATGCCAATTTTGGATGGGTATAGTTTGACACGTTCTATTAAAGAAGATGATATATTAAGAGAATTGCCTGTAGTCATCTTCTCGTCTTTAATTAGTGAGGAATTAGAACACAAAGGAAAAGAAATTGGTGCAGATGCTCAACTTAGCAAACCTTCTATGAAAGAACTGGTAAAAGTTATTAGTATGTTTTTTGGGAATTAAGTACCTTGCTTTTTTGCAAGGTTTTTTGCGTGCTTGTGTATAAATTCAAAAATATGTCAATACTTAATATGAGTAAATTTACGTTAATCTAATTTATATCTTTTTATTTTAAAAGCTCGAGAATAATTAGGTGTTTATAAGGGGTGTTGGGGGCGGTCGCCCCTACAAGAGACTCTGTCCCTTGACCCTATTGAGGTTAGATTTTGTAAAAGACAAAATAACAAAATTTAGATTGATGTATGAGTAAATTTAATACAGGCAAAGGAAGATGATATGATAGATAATAGAATTTGTACAAACCTTAAATACAATATTTTTCAAAGAGACAATGATACTGACGTATTTTTAGACACAAATCATATGGTGATAGACTGTTATTTACCAGACACAGGTAATCAAAGAATTCAATTTGTTTCTCCAAGGGCAGTTTTAATTAGATTAGGCAATTTTAGTGAAAAGATTACCGTTCATATATTAAGTGATATGGACATATATTCTAGTATTGCTAATTTTGAAATAGATTTAAAAGCAACACGTATATATATACACAGTGATGAACAAAAAGTCATCTTAAAAAGAGCGATATAAAAAAAACTTGACACTACATATTAGTCAAGTTATACTCAAGGAATAGTTAGTAGAAAGGGGTGATGTAATGATAGGGGTTAAGATAAGCGGAGTAGGAAGTGCGAAACCTAAAAATTCTGTATCAAATGACGATTTATCTAAAGTAGTAGACACTTCTGATACATGGATATTAACTAGAACAGGAATAAAATCAAGATATATCTCAGATGGAGAGACAACAACTAGCCTTGCTGTAAGAGCTGCTAAAAAAGCTCTCGCAGATGCCAATATAACTGCTGATATGTTAGATATGATTATTGTAGCTACACTAACACCAGACCAGCTTATGCCAAGTGCAGCATGTTTAGTGCAAAAGGAACTAGGTGCAAATAATGCTACAGCATTTGATATTAGTGCGGCTTGTAGCGGATTTATTTTCGCTTCAAAAATAGCTAGAGATGCTATAAGAACAGGGTCAAATAAAAAGGTATTGGTAATTGGCGTTGAGATTTTGAGCAAGATATTAAACTGGAAAGACAGAAATACATGTGTGTTATTTGGAGACGGAGCAGGAGCTGTTGTATATGAAAGCAGTGCAGAGGACAATATTTTAAATATATATACAGGTAGTGACGGTTCAAGGGGCAGTGTTTTGACTCTTGATGGTTTTCCGATAAATAATTGTTTAGTAGAAAAAGAACCAAACGACTACTTCTTAAAGATGAATGGTAGCGAAGTATATAAATTTGCTACATCTATTGTTCCAATTTGCATAGAAAATGTTCTAAAAGGGACAAATATAGAAATACAAGATATAGATCATATTGTATTACATCAAGCGAATATTAGAATATTGGATACTGTTACCACAAAAATAGGACTAGTTAAAGGAGATTTGTTTGAAAATCTAAGTGAATATGGAAATACTTCGGCCGCTAGTATACCTATAGCTTTGGATGAGGCTAAAGTGGATTTTAAAAAAGGTGAGAAAGTATTATTGGTGGGGTTTGGCGGAGGCTTAACTTGGGGTAGTATACTACTTGAATGGTAGTAAATGATGCTTAATAGGGTTACCTTTAAGATATATAATAACAAAAACGGAGGAATTTAAAATGATATTTGAGAAATTACAAGAAATAATTGCAGACAAGTTAGGGATTGAAACAGAAGAAGTAAAAATGGAATCAGACTTAAGAGAAGATTTAGAGGCAGACTCATTAGATGTAGTTGACATTGTTATGAGTATCGAAGAAGAGTTTGATGTAACCGTTCCTAGTGAAGATGAAGAGAGCCTAAAAACTGTTGGAGATGTTGTTAAGTTTATAGAGGATAATAAGTGATGAATAGAGTTTGTGACATAGTGGGAATAAAATATCCTATTTTTCAAGGAGCTATGGCATGGATTGCGGATCATTCTCTTGTTGCTGCTGTATCAAACGCAGGCGGATTAGGTATTATTGCTGCGGGCAATGCCCCTGTTGAGTGGGTAGAAGCGGAAATTAAGAAATGTAGACAAAAAACGGATAAGCCCTTTGGTGTAAATGTAATGCTACTTAGTCCATATGCGAATGAAGTAGCAGAGTTAATAGCCAAAGAACAAGTTGCTGTAGTAACAACAGGTGCAGGAAATCCATCAAAATATATGGAGCTGTGGCAAAGCCAAGGCATTAAGGTTGTTCCTGTTGTGGCATCGGTAGCACTTGCTAAGCGTATGGAAAAGTATGGTGCGGATGCGGTAATTGCTGAAGGAACTGAGGCAGGCGGACATATTGGTGAAGTATCTACCATGGTTTTGATCCCTCAAGTAGTTGATGCACTTAATATTCCTGTAATAGCAGCAGGTGGTATCGGTGATGGCAGAGGATTTGCTGCCTCTTTAATGTTGGGAGCAGAAGCAGTGCAAGTGGGTACGAGATTTTTATTGGCAAAAGAATGCACGGTACACCAAAATTATAAAGATAAAATAATTACAGCATCAGATTTAGATGCTGTAGCGACAGGAAGAAGTACAGGGCACCCGGTGCGTGGTATTAGAAATAAAATGACTAGGGAGTTTTTGAAACTTGAAAAGGAAGGTACTCCACTAGAAGAGTTAGAACAATTAGGTTCTGGAGCTCTTAGAGCTGCTGTAAAAGATGGAGATGTTATAAATGGTAGTGTAATGTCTGGGCAAATAGCAGGAATGTTAACAAAAGAACAAACTGCACAAGAGATTATTAACGATTATATAACAGAACTTGCAACTATAAGCAAGAAAGAATTAATTAATTTTTAAATAGGGTAGTTTTTGCTACCCTATAAAAATAGGTGGTGGATAATGAAGATAGCATTTTTATTTTCTGGTCAAGGCATTCAATACGCAGGTATGGGACAGGATTTATATGATAATTATGAATGTGCACGAGAAATTTACGATAAAGCAAGTGAAATTTTAGGATGGGATATTAAAGAAGTGTGTTTTACTGATAAACAAGGTGTAATAAATCAAACTCGGTATACCCAACCCGCACTTTTTACTACTACTATGGCAGCGTATTATGTGGCTAAGAGTAATAATTTAATACCCAGTGTAGTGGCAGGATTTAGCCTAGGAGAATATAGCGCATTAGTTGCAAGTGGTATACTATCATTTGAAGACGCTTTGAAAATAGTAGATGCACGAGCAAAATTTATGGATATATCTGCGGCTAAAACAAATGGAGCGATGAGTGCAATAATCGGAGTGGACTTAGGCATAATGCAGGATATAAGCAGTAATGTAGTAATAGCTAATGATAATTGTCCGCAACAATTTGTTATATCTGGTGATGCAGATGAGGTTAAGCTTGTAAGTGATGAGCTTAAGCAAAAAGGGGCAAAACGAGTGGTACCATTAAATGTAAGTGGTGCATTTCACAGTCCTTTGATGAATGAGGCAAAACAGCAGTTAGAGCAGGAGATAAAGAAGTATAATTTTAATGAGCCAACTATAAAGATAGTAAGTAATGTAAGTGGCGACTATATGAACAAAGAACAGTCGATTAAATTTGCACCAGAGCAAGTGGTAAGTGGTGTGAAATTTAGAGAAAGTATAGATAGATTAGTTGAAGATGGAATAGATACATTTATTGAAATCGGAGTCAAAAAAACTCTTTGTGGATTTGTAAAAAAGATTTCTAAAAAAGTAAATGTTTATAATATAGAAGACAAAAAATCGTTAGAAAATGTAATAAATAATTTAGGAGGTGTCTAAGTGTTAAATCAAAAAGTGGCTATAATAACAGGGAGTAGTAGTGGAATAGGAAAGGCTATAGCGTTGACGTATGCTAAAAATGGAGCAGATGTAGTTATTAATTATCCGGTAGAAGCACTTAAAGAAACTGCACAAGCTGTAGTAGAAGAGGTGAAATTACAAGGTGTAAGAGCCATAGCAGTGCAAGCAAATGTTGCGGTTTTTGATGAAGCAAAAAAATTAGTTGATGAAACTATAAAAGAATTTGGAAAAGTTGATATATTAGTAAATAATGCTGGTATTACACGAGATATGTTACTGCTGAAAATGACAGAAGAAGAGTTTGATAGCGTAATATCAGTAAATTTAAAAGGAGCTTTTAATTGCATAAAACATGTGAGTAGACCTATGTTAAAAACGGGTGGAAGCATTATAAATATGGGTTCTGTATCAGGGCTGACTGGGAATGCTGGGCAAATTAACTATTCTTCGTCTAAAGCTGGGCTAATAGGAATGGCAAAAGCTGCTGCACGAGAGCTGGGCAAAAAAAATATCCGTGTTAATGTCATAGCACCAGGGTTTATAGAAAGTGATATGACTGCAAAGCTTGACCCTAGTATATTAACAAATGCTTTAACAACTATACCTATGAATAAACTAGGAAGCGTACAAGATGTTGCAAATATAGCATTATTTTTGGCAAGTGATTTATCAACATATATAACGGGAGAAGTAATACGAGTAGATGGTGGAATGGCAATGTAATAGGAGTGAATTAATATATGAAACATAGAGTAGTAGTTACTGGAGCGGGGCTAGTAACTTCGCTGGGTAATACAGTAGAAGAATTCTGGGAAAACATAAAAAATGGTAAATGTGGAATTGGTGAAATAACTAGATTTCCGCTAACAGATGATTATAAGGTGAAGTTTGTAGCTGAAGTAAAAGATATTGATTTTACTAAGCACATACCAAAAAAAGAGCTAAAAAGATTGGATAGATATGCTCAATTTGGGGTATATGCAGCCAAAGAGGCATTGATTGACTCAGGGCTTGACATGGAAAAAGAAGATGCAACACGCATAGGAATGATATTAGGCTCAGGCATAGGTGGCCTAGAAACACTTGAAAATGCAGTAATAGTGGCCCATGAAAAAGGCGTTAGAAGATTATCGCCATTTACTATTCCTATGTCAATTTCTAATATGGCGGCGGGCAATGCGGCAATACATGTGGGAGCAAAAGGAATTTGTACGTCTGTTGTAACAGCTTGTGCCTCAGGAACACATTCTATAGGGGATGCATTTAAGGCATTACAACAAGGTGAAAATGATGTTATATTTGCTGGTGGAGCAGAGGCGACTATTACCAGAACTGGTGTAGGTGGATTTCAAGCTATAACCGCTCTTAGCACGGCTACTGAATTAGACAGAGCTTCTATTCCGTTTGATAAGGAACGCAGTGGATTTGTAATGGGTGAAGGTGCAGGTGTATTGGTACTAGAGACATTAGAACATGCTACTAAACGAGGTGCTAAAATATTAGCTGAAGTAGTTGGATATGGTGCAACTGGAGATGCTTATCATATAACATCGCCAGCTCCTGGTGGAGAAGGTGCAGTAAGGTCGATGGACATAGCCCTGAAAAATGCAGGAATTTCGCCTAGTGATATTGGGTATATAAATGCACATGGAACAAGTACTGAATACAATGATAAATTTGAAACCCAAGCAATAAAAACTGTTTTTGGGGATGATACCAAAGTGCCTGTTAGTTCAACAAAATCTATGACAGGGCACTTGCTGGGTGCTGCAGGAGCTATAGAGTCTATTATATTAATACAAGCGTTAAGAACCGGATTTTTACCAGCAACTATTAACCTAAAAGTTGCCGATGAAGAATGTGACCTTGATTATATCCCTAACGTAGGAAGAGAGCAAGAGATTAAATATGCGATGAGTAACTCATTAGGCTTTGGAGGACACAATGGAACCCTAATATTTAAAAAATGGGAAGGACAATAAGATGAAAATCGAAGAGATCAAAGAAATTATTCAAGAGTTTAACTCATCAGATATAGATAGCTTAACAATAAAGTCTGGTGAATTTGAAATAGATATGAAAAAAACTACAAATTCTCCATATGTAACAGAGACACCTCATATTATACAAGAAGTACCTCAGCAAAAACTAGATTACATTAAATCTCCTATGGTAGGTACATTTTATATTGCAAGCTCTCCGGAAACTAAGCCATTTGTAAACGTTGGCGATAAAGTGAGTAAAGGAAAAGTGGTTTGTATTATAGAAGCTATGAAACTTATGAATGAAGTAGAAGCGGATAAAGATGGTATAATCACAAAAATACTAGTACAAGACGGACAAATAGTTGAATTTGATCAGCCAATGTTTGAGATAAGTTAAGGAGAGTAGAAATGTTAGATATAAACCAAATTATGGAAATAATACCACATAGATATCCGTTTTTATTGGTAGATAAAGCAGAAATTCATGAGGACGGTAAAGGCGCAACAGGATATAAAAATGTTACAATAAATGAACATTTTTTTGCGGGGCATTTTCCAAATTATCCTATAATGCCTGGTGTATTAATTATAGAAGCCCTTGCGCAAGTTGGGGCAATTGCCCTTTTGTCTCAACCAGAGTTAAAGGGAAAACTAGCTTTTTTTGGAGGGATAGAAAACTGTAAGTTTAAACAAAAAGTTATGCCAGGAGATACGCTTAAATTGGAGTGTAAAATTATAAAGCAAAGAGGACCAATAGGAATAGGAGAGGCAGTTGCAACTGTTAATGGAAAAGTTGCTGCAAAGGCGGAATTAAAATTTGCTATTGGTTAATTAGGAGGAATTATGTTTACAAAAATTCTTATAGCAAATAGAGGGGAGATTGCACTGAGAGTAATTAGAGCTTGTAAAGAAATGAATATTAGAACTGTGGCTATTTATTCAACAATAGATAAAGATTCTTTACATGTAAGCTTAGCTGACGAAGCTATATGCGTTGGAGGTCCGTCCCCTAAGGATAGTTACTTAAATATTGAAAATATTATTAGTGCAACTGTGGCAACGGGTGCAGAGGCAATACACCCAGGATTTGGTTTTTTATCTGAGAATGCTAAATTTGCTAGGATATGTAAGGAATGTAACATAACTTTTATAGGTCCTACTGCTGAAATGATAGAAAACATGGGTGATAAGGCCAAGGCGAGAGAACTTATGATAAGGGCCAAAGTGCCCATAGTACCAGGCTCTGCTGGAGTATTAGACGATGTGAAAAATGCTAAGATATTGGCCCAAAAAATAGGTTATCCAGTGATGCTTAAGGCATCTGCGGGTGGCGGTGGCCGTGGTATGCGTATTGTATTTAAAGAGGATGACTTAGAAAATGCATTTCTGAGTGCTAGTAAAGAAGCCTTAATTGCGTTTGGTGATGACAGTATGTATATGGAAAAGTATATACAAAATCCGAGGCATATAGAGTTTCAAATATTAGGAGACAAGTACGGGAATATAATTCATTTAGGAGAGAGAGACTGCTCTATGCAGCGGAGGCACCAAAAAGTTATTGAAGAAGCTCCTTCTCCGTTTATTAGTAAACAAATGAGAAGTAATATGGGTAAAATAGCTATTAAAGCGGCCTCAACTGTTAATTACGAAAATGCAGGAACTGTTGAGTTTATTGTGGATAAAGATAATAATTACTATTTTATTGAAATGAATACTCGTATACAAGTTGAGCATCCTGTAACTGAATTAATTACAGGGTATGATTTAATTAAAGAGCAGATTAAAATAGCTAGCGGAGAAAAACTGGGCATTGCTCAAAAAGATGTAGATATATCTGGTGTGGCAATAGAATGCAGAATAAATGCCGAAAACCCGAATAAAAATTTCAAACCCTCTCCTGGTAAAATTACAGGATTAAACTTCCCAGGGGGCAGAGGTGTTAGGGTAGACTCATGCATGTACTCGGGATATGTAATTCCGCCAACATATGACTCTATGATTGCAAAAATTATTACAACGGGTAAAAACCGTAAAGAGGCACTGGATGTTATGAAAAGAGCATTAAGTGAAACTGTAATAGAAGGTATAGATAATAATATAGAATTTCAACTAGACTTAATACACACTGATGAATTTGAAAAAGGGAATTTTGATACTACTTTTATAGAGAAAAATCTAACTACTATATTAAGGAGGGGATAGCGTGTTTCAAAGTTTAACAAATAGGCAAAAAAAATACTCATTATCAGAACAAAATAATAAGAATAAAGCTGAAATCCCTTCAGGAATGTATGTTAAGTGCGTGCATTGTAAAAAGAGTATATATGTTAAAGATTTATCTGCAACTATAGGCGTTTGCCCTTTATGTGATGGATATTTTCCGGTATCTGCAAGGGTTCGCATAAAAAGTTTAGTGGATACAAAAAGTTTTATAGAATTTGACAAAAACCTGACTACAGATAATCCATTGGGGTTTGAGAGTTACAATGAGAAGCTAGAAAATTATATGGCTAAAACTGATGAGGTTGAGGCAGTAATAACGGGTATGGCCAAAATAGATAATATAGCATGTGTACTGGCTATTATGGATTCTAGGTTTATGATGGGAAGCATGGGCAGTGTGGTGGGTGAAAAAATAACGAGAGCCACAGAATATGCAACAGAAAATAACTTGCCAATTATAATATTTTGTGCATCAGGCGGGGCACGTATGCAAGAAGGGATTTTTTCGCTAATGCAGATGGCAAAAACAAGTGCAGTTTTGGCTAAACATAGTGATAAAGGCTTATTATATATTAGTGTGTTAACGCATCCGACAACAGGCGGTGTAACTGCAAGTTTTGCAATGTTAGGAGACATAATAATAGCAGAGCCTAAGGCTTTGATAGGATTTGCGGGGCCTAGAGTAATAGAGCAGACTATAGGGCAAAAATTGCCTGAAGGGTTTCAACGCTCAGAGTTTTTATTAGAACATGGAATGGTAGATATGATAGTCAAAAGAAGTGATATAAAGAACACTATCTCAAATCTTTTGCTTCTTCATCAGAAAGAAGAGGTGGATAAATGAGAAAACCATGGGATAAGGTGCAAATAGCGAGGCAAATAGACAGGCCAAGAGCAAAGTTTTATATAGATTACATGGTAGAAAATTTTATAGAATTACATGGTGACAGGGCATTTAAAGATGATAAGGCTATAATAGGCGGGATTGGGAAAATAGGAGACCACACCGTAACTATAATAGCACATAATAAAGGTAACAATGCAAAGGATAATGTAGAATCAAATTTTGGTATGCCTCATCCAGAAGGGTATAGAAAAGCTCTACGTCTGATGAAACAAGCAGAAAAATTTAATCGCCCTATAGTTTGTTTAGTAGACACTCCAGGTGCCTATTGCGGTATTGGAGCTGAAGAGAGAAATCAAGGAGAGGCTATTGCAAGAAACTTATTTGAGATGAGTAACCTAAAAACGCCAATAATATCTGGGATAATTGGTGAAGGTGGCAGCGGAGGGGCATTGGCACTGGCGGTAGCAGATGCTATATTTATGCAAGAAAATACTACGTATTCGGTACTATCACCAGAAGGATTTGCAAGTATCTTATGGAAAGATGGGACTTTAGCAGAAGATGCAGCTAATATAATGAAAATTACAGCTCAAGATTTATTAGAGTTTAATATTATAGAAGATGTTATACAAGAACCTAGTGAGGGAGCACAGCAAAACCCACAATTAGCAGCATCATACCTTAAGAAATATTTACTAGCTAAATTAGATGAATTGTTAAATAAACCAATAGATGATTTGATAGCAACACGCTACCAAAGATTTAGAAAATTTTAGTGGGAGGACTAATATGATAAAGTTATATAGCGATGGAGTATATTTAGTAAATGGAACTGATATTGTAACAGGTAATACAGAGTATAATCAAAATGAAGCAAGGCAAGGCACAATTAGTTATGATATATTAAAAAATCATAATACTAGTAACGATATGAATAAATTACGCTTGAAATTTGATGCACTGGCATCTCATGATATAACATTTGTGGGCATAATCCAGACTGCTAAGGCTAGTGGATTAACTAAATTTCCGGTACCTTATGTTCTGACGAATTGCCATAACAGTTTATGTGCTGTTGGGGGAACTATAAATGAAGATGACCATATGTTTGGGTTGTCAGCGGCAAAAAAATATGGGGGAATATATGTGCCACCTCATATTGCGGTAATACATCAGTATATGCGAGAGATGATGGCAGGGTGTGGCAAAATGATACTAGGTTCAGATAGCCATACAAGATATGGAGCGTTGGGTACAATGGCGATAGGCGAAGGTGGAGGAGAATTAGTAAAGCAAATTCTTTCAGATACTTATGATATATCTTATCCAGACGTTATAGCAATTTATTTAGATAATGCTCCTAAATCAAATGTAGGTCCACAAGATATTGCCCTAGCCATCATAGAAAAAGTATTTAAAAACGGCTTCGTGAAAAACAAGGTTATGGAATTTGTGGGTCCAGGAATTGCCAATTTGCATACTGATTTTAGAAATGGAATAGATGTTATGACTACTGAAACTACATGTCTTACTTCTATTTGGCAAACAGATGAAGATACAAAAACTTACTTAACGGCACATAATCGTGTGGAAGATTACAAAAAACTAGAACCTAAAGAAGTTGCATATTATGATGGAATGGTGTATGTAGATTTAGCTGAAATAAAGCCTATGATAGCACTGCCGTTTCACCCTAGCAATGTTTATGAAATAGAGTATCTAAATAATAATTTAGAGGAAGTTTTGGCAGAGATTGAAACTAAGGGTAAAGAATTATTAGGAGATAACGTAGACTTTAACTTACGCAACAAAATAAGAAACGGTCAGTTACAAGTGGACCAAGCTATAATTGCAGGATGTGCTGGAGGAACATATAGTTCCATAAAAGATGCTGCAAAGCTTTTAAAAGGTCATACTTGTGGGCAAGATGAATTTAACTTATCTGTATACCCGTCTAGTCAACCTGTAATGATGCAACTTGTAAAAGAAGGTATTATAGCAGATATTATGGCTTCTGGAGCAATAGTTAAAACAGCATTTTGTGGGCCTTGCTTCGGAGCTGGCGATACCCCATTTAATGGAGCATTTAGTATAAGACATACTACAAGAAATTTTCCAAGTAGAGAAGGCTCAAAGCCAGTTAATGGGCAAATATCATCAGTAGCATTAATGGACGCAAGAAGTATAGCGGCAACAGCCATAAATGGAGGCTTATTAACACCAGCACCAGAAATAGCAACATCAGATTACGCAACGTATACATTTGACAGCGCTTCTTATGAAAATAGAATTTATGATGGGTTTAATAATGCATATACAGACTTGAAACTAAAATATGGTCCAAATATCAAAGATTGGCCACAAATGAGTGAACTAACAGATAATATCTTGTTAGAAGTAGTATCAGTTATAAATGACCCTGTAACAACAACAGATGAACTTATTCCTTCTGGTGAAGCATCTTCATACCGCTCAAATCCGTTGGGATTAGCTGAATTTACTTTATCCCGACGTGACCCGAATTATGTTGGTCTGGCAAAAAACAATGTGCGTTATGAGATTGAGCGCAGGGCAGGAAAAATTTCAGAAGATTTAAGTAAAGTATATGATAAGATTAGAACCATTGATAAAGACATTTCAACATTAGATACAGAAGTTGGTAGCGTGATATATGCTAAAAAACCTGGAGATGGCTCAGCACGAGAGCAAGCTGCCAGTTGCCAAAGAGTTTTAGGTGGGTTGGCTAATATTTCTATGGAATATGCAACTAAAAGATACCGTTCTAACCTAATTAACTGGGGAATGATACCTTTTATTTTACCAGATGCGTATTCATTTAAAGTAGGAGATTTTATATTTGTTCCCGATGTTAGAAATGGTATAGATATTGGAACTGTAAAGGCATATGTAATATCAGATGCAGTGGAGGAAATAACACTAACTATAGATGAGATGACAGAACAAGAGAAGAGAATATTAAAAGCAGGCTCACTTATCAACTTAAATAGAAGTAAAATGAATAATAAATAAGTTTAGGAGAAAAAATGATAGAGTTAGGACAAATACAAGAATTAGCAGTAGTAGAACATTCTGATTTTGGAGTTTATTTAGCAAATTTACCTTATGAAGAGGAATTTTGCGAAAAAGTACTACTACCTAATGCAGAAGTACCAGAAGGCATAAATCTAGGAGATATGTTAAAGGTATTTATATATAAAGATACAAAAGATAGAATTGTGGCTACAATAAAGCAACCACTGCTAACAGTAGGCTCGGTAAATATATTAAAGGTGGTTGAAGTAACAGATATTGGGGCATTTCTTGACTGGGGATTGTTAAAGGATTTATTGCTGCCATTTAAAGAGCAACTAGGTAAAGTGAAAGTTGGAGAGTCATATGTTGTAGGTTTATATGTAGATAAAACTAATAGATTATGTGCGACTATGAAAGTTTACAATATGTTAAAATCTCATAGCCCTTATGAAATTAATAAGACTGTGAGAGGAATAGTATATCAAATATCAGATGAGTTTGGTATATTTGTAGCAGTGGATGGGAAATATCATGGTCTAATACCTAAGAGAGAGATATACCAAAATTATACTTTAGGCGAATGGATAGATGTTAGAATTGTAAAAATTAGAGATGATGGAAAACTGGAACTAAGCGTTAGAAAGCAAATTAATGGACAGATAGAAGTTGATGCAAGAAAGATATTGTCTACACTACGCAATACCAATGGATTTTTAGAGTTAAACGATAAAAGTAGTCCTATGGAAATAAAGTTACAATTAAATATGAGTAAAGCATCTTTTAAAAGAGCTGTAGGCAGATTATTAAAAGAAGGAGCTATAGAGTTTACTCAAAATGGAATAAAATCCAGAATATAGGTATCAATATTTTAAACTGTGTAATAATATATATTAAAGGAGTGGTGTATATGAGCAAAATAGTTAAAGGAATGGTATTAGGCAGTGTGATGGGAGTAGCAGCGTATATGTTAA
Organism: Candidatus Parepulonipiscium sp. PG-Nun2H_MBin03; assembly: GCA_001995005.1. Classification (GTDB taxonomy): domain Bacteria; phylum Bacillota; class Clostridia; order Lachnospirales; family Cellulosilyticaceae; genus Epulonipiscioides. Next base: position 15,006 of record MDJN01000164.1, read on the forward strand.
CCCCAGAAAATAAAAGTATGTTAAAAAGAAATAAAAGATGGGCATCTGTAATAGACGAAAAATATGATTAGAAAAGCAACATTAGAAGATGAAATAGAAATACTGTTTGATGAGACAAAGGCTAACTTTAAAAAACAAGGCATAGACCAGTGGCAAAACCCAAATGGATATCCAAATAAAACTGATATAATTAGCGATATAAACGAGGGTAAGGGGTATGTATATGAACAAAATAATATTGTAAAAGCGTATTTTTATTTACAATTTGAATTTGATGAGACTTATCAAAATATATATAATGGTAAATGGCTTACAAATAAACCTTATGCTGTTATTCATAGAATTGTAGTAGCGGATAAGTTTAAACGATGTGGCATAGCAGATGAGATATTTCAGTTTGTAAAACAGCTTGCACAGAAAAATGATTATAATATACGAATAGATACACATAAAGATAATATACCCATGAAACGATTGATTGAAAAGAATAATTATCAGTATTGCGGGATAATACTTACCCATGATAATAGTGAGCGTCTGGCATATGAATTAAACATAACGTAAAAAAAGGATATTGCAGTTACGCAATATCCTTAATTTTATGCCAATTATACTTTTTAAATATTTGTTTAACTTGGTGTACCAGAATTTCAGAAGGCTCATTGGTGTTTGATAACTGATATTCATAGCCTAATTCTTTCCACTTAAATTCACCCATCTTATGGAACGGTAAAACATCAATCCGTCCTACATTACTTAGAGTAGATAAATATTTTGCAAGTTCAGTAATATCATGCAAATCATCAGTCAAATTTGGTACAAGTACATACCTAATCCATACTGTAATACCTCTTTCTTCAAGGGCAGCCGCAAATTTTAACGTAGGCTCTAGTTCTACATTAGTAACTTTTTTATACACATCAGGATTAAAAGATTTTATATCAAGTAATACCATATCTGTATAATCAAGCACTGCGGATACTGTATCAGCATTTATAAAACCAGAAGTGTCTATACAAGTGTGAATACCATGTTGCTTACATTTTTTTAATATATCTGCAACAAATTCTGGCTGTAACAGTGGTTCACCTCCACTAATAGTAACGCCTCCGCCTGAAGCATTCATATAGGATTTATATTTGATAATATTTTTTACAAGTATATTAGAATCTATCTCTTTTCCGTCGTTCATCTTCCAAGTATCCGGATTATGACAATATTGGCAACGTAGTGGACAGCCCTGTGTAAATACTACATATCTTATCCCAGGTCCATCAACTGTTCCGCAACTTTCAACTGAATGAATTCTTCCCCTCATTATAATGTACCTCCCCACAGTATGGGTGCATTGTGCACCCAAAAATTAAAATCTTTCATGGAATGTTCTGTGTATAACATCTAATTGTTGCTCTCTTGTAAGTCTAATAAAGTTTACGGCATATCCTGATACACGAATTGTAAGTTGTGGATAATTTTCAGGATGATCCATAGCGTCTAATAAAGTTTCACGTTTAAATACGTTTACATTTAGATGTTGTCCTGTCTTGTCAAAATATCCGTCTAGCAAGCTAGCAAGGTTGTGTTGACGTTCTTCGTCATTTTTACCCAGTGCTCCTGGAATTATTGAGAAAGTGTATGAAATTCCATCTTCTGAATGTTTATAAGGTAGCTTTGCAACAGAGTTTAATGATGCAATAGCCCCTTTGGTATCACGTCCATGCATAGGGTTGGCCCCTGGTGCAAATGGCTCTCCAGCTTTACGCCCATCTGGTGTGCTACCTGTTTTTTTACCATATACTACGTTTGAAGTGATTGTTAATATTGATAAAGTAGGATAAGAATTTCTATAAGTTTTGTGTTTTCTAATATTATTCATAAATATTTCTGTTATATCACAAGCCATTTTATCTACTTCATCATCATCGTTACCAAAAGCAACATATTCGCCTTCAATTTCATAATCTTTTGCAAGACCATTTTCATCACGTATAACTTTTACTTTAGCATTTTTAATTGCAGATAAAGAGTCTACTACAACAGAAAGCCCAGCTATACCTGTAGCAAAAGTACGGATAATGTCTTTATCGTGTAGAGCTAATTCTAATTTTTCATAGCAATATTTATCATGCATATAGTGAATTACATTAAGCGTACCCACATATACCTCAGAAAGCCACTCCATGATTTGCAAAAATCTTTCCCAAACTTCATCAAAGTCAAGATATTCGCTGGTAATAGGAGCAAATCTAGGCGTTACTTGGTCTCCGCTCTTTTCGTCACGCCCACCGTTAATTGCATATAATAATGCTTTAGCAAGATTAGCACGTGCCCCAAAGAACTGCATTTGTTTACCAATTTTCATAGCAGATACACAGCAAGCAATACCATAATCGTCCCCGTGATATGGACGCATTAAGTCATCGTTTTCGTATTGAATAGAGCTAGTAAGGATAGACATTTTTGAACAGAACATTTTAAAGTTTTCTGGTAAATGAACAGACCATAAAACTGTTAAGTTAGGTTCTGGTGCAGGTCCTAAGTTTACTAATGTGTGCAAGATACGATAACTACTTCTAGTTACAAGAGTACGCCCGTCTAAGCCCATACCCCCAATAGCTTCTGTTACCCAAGTAGGGTCGCCTGAAAACAGCTCATTATAAGAAGGTGTTCTTAGGAAACGTATCATTCTAAGTTTCATAACAAAATGATCCATAAATTCTTGAGCATCTTGTTCTGTGATTATGCCATTTGCTATATCACGCTCAATATATATATCTAAGAAAGTAGACACACGGCCTAGAGACATGGCTGCACCATCTTGTTCTTTTACTGCACCCAGGTACCCGAAGTATGTCCACTGAATAGCTTCTTGAGCATTTTGAGCAGGCTTAGAGATATCAAATCCATAGCTTTGTGCCATAACTTTAAGGTCATTTAAGGCAACCATTTGGTCTGATAATTCTTCACGTAATCTTATTACGTCTTCTGTCATGCTCTTAATTTCCATGGTGTCTTTTTCGTGCATTTTATTTTCAATTAATCTATCAATTCCATAAAGAGCCACGCGACGATAGTCTCCGATGATACGACCACGTCCGTATGCATCAGGTAACCCTGTGATTATTCCAGATTTACGAGCTTTACGCATCTGAGATGTGTAAGCTGAAAATACTCCATCATTATGAGTTTTACGATATTTTGTAAAAATCTCTTCTGTTTGTGGGTCCATATCGTACCCGTATGAGTGTAGTGCATTTACTACAGTACGAATGCCCCCATTAGGCATTATATTTCTTTTTAAAGGAGCATCTGATTGAAAACCGACAATTGTTTCAATTTCCTTATTAAGATAACCTGGACCATGTGATACTATGGTAGAAGGAACTTTGGTTTCTACATCATAAATCTTTCTATTAAGCTCTTCTTGCATCATCTCCATAACTTGGTTCCATAAAGTTTTTGTATTCTCTGTAGCATCTGCTAGAAAAGAATCATCACCTTCATATGGTGTATAGTTTCTTTGAATGAAGTCACGAACATCTATATTATTTGTCCATTCTCCATCCATATTAAAGTCGTCCCATTGTTTGAACATACTTTCATCTCCTTAAAAAATATAAATTAAACATAATAAACTTTAGTTTTTTAAAATTAACAGCACGTAATAAGTTTGTTAAATGTTTTACAATAATATTATATACGGTATACCGTATATATGTCAATAAGAAATGTAAAATTTTTCATCTTTGGATAATATGAACACATATAATACAAAAAATAAAAAACTTTATGCATATAGTATGCCTAGCTTGTCATAAAATTATTATGGTAAAAAAAGATAATTTTGTTGTATAATAGAGTTATATTAATAAAAAAGTAGGAGGAGAAAATGAAGAATGTAGTAATTGGAATGATTTTAGGAATTGCAAATGTAATTCCCGGTGTAAGTGCGGGTACAATGGCAGTGGTATTTAAGATTTATGACCAACTTTTAAACTCAATTAGTCTAGACATAAAAAAAATAAATTTTAAATTTTTGGCAACAATAGGTATAGGGGTAATACTGGGTGTATTATTATTTAGCAATGTAATTACTTTTTTGTACGAAAATTATAACATGCAAACGAATTTTGTATTTATAGGGGTGATATTAGGAAGTATACCTATGATTTACAAAAAAGTCTCGGATGCAGGGCCGGTTAACTTATCAGGTATAGTTATATTTGTGATACCGCTTGTTATAATGCTATATATGGCGATTGCAGGAGAGGGACAAGGCAGCGAAAAGGTAATAGAGAACATAACCATTTCGACTGGAATATTATTAATAATAGCAGGTGCAGTTAGTGCATTTACGATGATAATACCAGGAATAAGCGGTTCATTTATATTACTTACGATAGGATGCTATGAAACTATTGTTAAAGCTATATCAGATGTTAGTAAATTAGGCGTAGATTTTATTAAATCTGACGTGTCCTTTGTAGAAATTATAACATTTAGTGGAGTACATGTATTAATTTTAGTTGCGATAGGAGTTTTTATAGGACTAATTGGCGGTAGTAAACTTGTGCGTATGCTCTTAGAAGATTATCCGCAAGCTACTTATTTGGTAATATTAGGACTAGTAGTAGGCTCTATATTTACAATTTATCCAGGGTTTAGCTTAGATGCAACAGGGATTATTTCTATCGTATGCATGATAGTTGCCTTGATAGTTTCTTACATGTTTGCTGAAAATTAGATGAAAAATGCCTATATAACAAATACATGTTGTATAGGTTAATATATATATTATATAGGTGATAATATAGCCAAAAATGTACAAAAGCACAAAAAATTATTTATAACAAAAAAGTGAGGGATAAGAAATGATTGATAAAATAAAAGGTGTAATTTATGGGCAAGCCTTAGGTGATGCTATGGGTATGCCGGCTGAGCTTTGGAGTAGGCGAAAAGGATTAGAAATATGTGGTGAAATAACTACATTTTTAGATGGTCCGCCTGAAAATGTGGTATCAAAGCAATATAAAGCAGGACAATTTACGGATGATACTGCACAAGCATTTGTTATACTAGATTCGCTTGCAGAAACTAATTATCATCCAAGAAGTATTGTTGTGGCAAAAAATATCTTAAAATGGGCGGAAGAGAACAATGCTTTTGAGCTTAATATGTTAGGGCCTACGTCAAAAGCGACACTAGAAGCAATTAGAGACGGTAAAGATGCAAGAGAGATTTCGGATGCTGCACTTTCAAATGGAGCGGCGATGCGTATTGCACCTGTTGGCTGTTTATTTAATGTTAATACTACGGATGATTTAAAGTTACTAGCTGATTATGTTAAAGCAGTGTCTGAGGGAACTCATTCTAGTGATATTACAATTTCTAGTGCTACTATAATTGCAGCTACTGTTGCTTTAGCAATGCACACTAACAATACAAAAGAGGCAGTGACTAGGGCGATAGAAATTGAAGACTATGCTCTTTCAATTGGAGCAGAAACATTTAGCCCATCTATTAAAGCTAGAGTGAAATTAGGAATAAAGTATGCTAATAAATATAACAAAAACGACTTCTTGCAATTTGTGTATCAAGTAATAGGTGCTGGTGTAAATGCATCTGAATCAGTACCGGCGGCTCTATTAATAGCGTATTACTCAAAAAGTCCGTTAGAGTGTGCACTGCTTTGTGCAAATCTAGGAGGAGATACAGATACAATTGGAGCTATGGCGACTGCGATTTGCGGTGGGACATATGGATATAGTGCAATTCCTAGCGAGTATATTGCGATGCTAGATAAAAGTAATAATATAGATTTTGATAAATATGTGAAGATAATACTAGAGGGGAGACAAATAGTAAATGAATAAAGTACTAGTAATAGGTGCTGCAATGGTTGATGTTATGATGAATGTTGACGAACTACCAAGTTCTGGTCAAGATATTATAGCAACTGAAAATATAGAAATAGGAGGATGTGCTCTAAATGTAGCTCATGTATTACAGAGTTTTGATACTGGATTTGATTTGCTGGCACCTATCGGTAAGGGTAGAAATGCCGATTTAATATATAACCACCTAGAAGAGCATCATATGCATAGACATTGTATAAAAGATGAGACCGAAGATAACGGGTATTGCCTTAGTCTAATTGAAAAAAATGGTGAGAGGACATTTATAACTGTACTAGGAGTAGAGGTAAATTTTAAGCCAGAGTGGTTTAGTAAAATAAATGCACAAGAATATAATATGGTTTATGTATCAGGGTATGAAATTGAAAGCAGTGGAGGAAATAATATAATTGACTTCTTAGTAGCTAATCCACACCTGCAAATATTTTTTGCACCCAGTCCACGGATTACTTATATTGACGTGGAAAAGATGGATAGGATGCTAAATTTATCTCCTATAGTACATTTGAATGAAGCCGAAGTGTTAGCTTTTACTAAGCAGTCCGATATATTTGAAGCGATTACTACTCTATATGATAAAACGCAGGCAAGTATCATTGTAACTAGAGGTTCAAAAAGTACAATAGCATATGAAAATAACAAATTTATATTAGTGGATGCACAAAAAGATGTTAAGGTTATTAATACATCAGGTGCAGGAGATTCACACATAGGTGGAATTATTACAGCATTGCAAAAAGGAAGTAAGTTAAACCAAGCCATTAAATTTGCAAATCAGGTATCTGCACAAGTTGTACAAAGTCAGAGACCGACGTTTGAAAGAAAAGGAGATTTTGAATATGACTACAACAATTAAAAATTATTTTCACGATTGGACAAAATTTGAACTAGTATGGTTAATAGCTTCAACACTAATTATGATTACATTATCTATCATATGGCAAGATACGCCTATAGCTTTGATAAGTGGCATTACAGGCATTATAGGAGTTGTATTGTGTGCAAAAGGTAAAATATCCACATACTTTTTTGCGGTAATTAACGTAGCTTTATATGCATTTATATGCTACAACGCTAAATTATATGGTGAGACAATGCTTAATGCGTTATATTTTCTACCTATGAATTTTATTGGCTTCTTTTTATGGAGGAAGCATCAAAGCAATGGTGGTGATGTAATTGTAAGAAATCTTACTAAAAAAGGAATTATATTACTTACCGTAGTTACAGCAGTATCTGTTATTGCGTATTGGCAACTGCTTATATTTTTAGGGGGACACCTAGCGTTGATAGATGCAACTACTACGATAATTTCTGTAATTGCCTTGCTGTTACAAGTTACACGTTACTCTGAACAGTGGATACTTTGGATTATTGTAAATATAATCTCGATTATTATGTGGGTAATGTTGTTTATGGAAAATGACCCATCAGCAGTAACTATGATAACAATGTGGAGTGCGTATCTAATCAATGCTTTTTATGGGTATTTTAACTGGAGAAAAATTGCAAGTACTGAGTAAGATTTATCTGAAAGACCTATATAAACAATCATTATATAGGTCTATTTTTTTTGCGTTATAATATGATATACTAAGATAAAACAAAGAATTGAGGGGATAAAACATGAAAAATCCGACATCAGTCATAAACCAAAGAAGAAATGATATTATAAGATATCTTACGAATGATTCAACTATAAATAATGACCAATTAGCGAAATTATTAAATACATCTCCATTAACAATCAGACGAGACTTGCAATATTTAGAAGAGCAAGGCATAGTAAATAGATATTATGGAGGAGCAAAAATAATTTCACTAGAAAAGGAGGTGTGCAGCAATACAAATAAAGAACGCATTGCAAGATATGCCGCTACGTTAATTCGAGAAGGAGACATATTATTTATAAATTCTAGTTCAACTGCTCTTATGATATTAGACTATGTAGGAGATAAGCGTATTGTGGTAGTAACTAATAATGGTAATATTTTATCAAAACAATTACACCACAATATAGAAATTATGTTAACAGGAGGACAGGTTAAGCCAGACAAACGTTCGATGGTGGGTGAATTTGCCACGCATCTATTACAAAATATTTCAGCATCAAAATGCTTCTTAGGAGTGAGCGGGATTGATTATAATACAGGCATTAGCACTGAAATTATGCAAGAAACTCAGATAAACAAAGAAATGATCTCTAGAACTAAAGGAAATGTATATATTGTGGCAGAAAGCTATAAAATATTAAAGGCGAATAATTTCTCTAGTGGCTCTATAGAGCAAGTATCGCACTTAATTACTGATGCAAACATAAAAGAAATAGATAGACATAGATTTGAAAAAGCAAATGTGAGTGTAAATATAGTATAAATAATACCAAAATAACGATAAAAGGCAAGTGTATATTAGTACATTTGCCTTTTTATGATTATTATTATTTTTTATGAACTTTTGGGAACTTATAAATAGTAATGGTGCATAATAAAATAACCTAATATTTAGTAAATACTAATGAAATCTGATATTATACAGAGAAATACTGGAAATTATATTGACAAATAAGCATAAAAAAGTTAATATAATATAAATATTAGAATGTTTTAAATAAATTTATAAATTAGGAGGATAAAATATAACTAAAAAATCCTTGAAAATTATGTTATTTTTAACACTATATACTGTAGTCGGATATTCAAGTTTATCTGAAAGTGAAAGTGCAACAAAAAGTTAAAGGATTATTTAAATGAAATTTAAAAAAAGGAAAATTATGTTAAATTATAATTTAAGGTGATGTAAAGGAGAATACGTTATGAAATTAAATGCAAAAATGAAAAAAGCAATGGTTATGTCTGTGCTAGTAACAATATTTTCAGTAGGATGTTCGAGTGGAGGAGATGCAGCAGATAAAAACATAACACTTAGAATTGGAGCTGGTCATGTTTTGGAAAATATTACTTGGACTATGGCTATGGAAGAGCACTTTGTTACAGAAGTAGATGCACGTGCTAGCGAACTTGGGTATAACATAACTTGGATTAAGTCTTATGGTGGTTCGGTGGCAAAACTAGGTGAATGTTTAGAGGCAGTGGAAAGTGGTATTTTAGATATAACATATGTAAATTTTGGTTTTGAATCGTTTGCTTTGGCACCTCATAACATGGATTTTAGAATACCTTTTACATGTCCGGATTCTAATATTGTAAGCAAAGCTACTCTGGCACTTTTTGAAGCGTATCCAGAAGAAATGTCTGAGGTGTTTGAAAAAAATCATAATCAAACTGTATTAGGTGTTGGAGTAACAGATAACTATGTAATATACTCCAAAAAACCAATAAATAGTATGGATGATTTTAAAGGATTGAGTGTTGGGGGCGGGGCAGGATACATGTATTGGTTGAACAATGCAGGAGCTATTCCGGTAACTGCAAATTTAAATGAGGCATATACGAGTTTGCAAACAGGAGTATTTGATGCGAATATAGGTCCGCTAGGTGCGTCGTATGGCGTAAAACTACATGAGGTTGCACCATATGTAATAATGACAGATTTTGGAGCAAAAATGGCAGGAGCTTTAACTATAAACAATGATACATTAGAAAATTTACCACAGGATTTACGAGATGTAATAATTGAAGTTGGTGCAGGTTACAGTGAATATGAAGCTAAGCTTACCCAAGATAAGTATTTAAAAGATATAGAATCACTAAAAGAAGAAGGAGCAGAATTTATTGTTTTTTCTGACCAGGCTAAGCAAGAGTGGGTTAATCTTATACCAGATGTTGCACAAGAATTGGTAGATGAGTTAGAGGCAGCTGGATTTGATGGCAAAGATATGTTAGATGCATATTGGGGTGCATTAAGTGATAATGGGTATGATATGACAGTGAATTGGAAGTTTAGATAAATACTATTAAATAGTTTGTATAAAGGAGGTAGTGCATGAAGACTTTTTATAGTATCCAATCTATAGTAAATAAGATTTTACATGTTATAAGTTTTATAGGTTCTGTATGGATTATGTTCTTAATGGTTTTAATAACGTCTGATGTTTGTGGTAGAGTATTTTTTGCAACTTCTATTCAGGGAACAGCAGAAATAGTGGCCAATTCTATTGTAGCAATAGCATTCT
>MDJN01000165.1 GCA_001995005.1 Candidatus Parepulonipiscium sp. PG-Nun2H_MBin03
ATGCGGTATAAAATTGGGTCACGCATATTAATGTTACTAGACGCCATATCAATTTTTGCACGCAATACCTTTTTACCGTCTGCAAACTCACCATTTTTCATGCGGTTAAATTGGTCTAAATTTTCTTCTATACTTCTATCTCGATATGGGCTCGGCGTACCAATTGTATTTAGTGTTCCTCGATATTCTCTTATCTCTTCTGGAGTTAACTCGCATACATAAGCTAACCCTTTTTTTATAAGTAATATAGCTTTTTCGTACATAATGTCAAAATAATCAGATGCAAATAGCAGATTATCCCATTTAAAACCTAGCCACTCAACATCTTCCTTAATTGAGTCTACATACTCCGTATCTTCTTTAATTGGGTTGGTGTCATCAAACCTTAAATTAGTTTTTCCTCCAAATTCATTTGCTAATCCAAAGTTTAAGCAAATGCTTTTAGCATGTCCTACATGTAAATATCCATTAGGTTCTGGTGGAAATCTGGTAATAATTTGACTAATATTTTGTTCTTTAATGTCATTGGTAATAATAGTTTTTATAAAATTAGATGTATTGTCCATAAAAAATCCTTTCTTACTAATTTAACTCATTTTAATACATTTTATATATATTATACAAGGGGTATTGTTCAGCCTCTAAATTAGATTAGTGTAGCTTGTATTACATATATTATAGTTATTTACATGTAAATGCATAATTTTTTTGGATTTGTTTATAATACATAACGTACAATTATTTTATTATTTATTTTTTAAAGGAGTGTTTTGAAAATGGCAAAAAACAAAAACAATCAAGCAAAAAAGAAGAGTAAGGTAAAAGTAGCGAACGAAAACATACTAGATATGGAAGTAGCAGAAGAAATTGCAATATCTAGTAAAAAGAAAAAATAGCAATAAAAGGAGTGTTCCCTGACACTCCTTTTGTTTTGTTTTTATTCAACAGTTACAGATTTAGCAAGATTTCTTGGTTTATCAATATCAAGTCCACGGCTTAGGGCAGCATAATAAGCTAGTAATTGTGTAGGTACTATAGTCACAATCGGCGACAATATAGGAGATACATCATCAATTACAATCTGGTCAGTTGCAGAGCTTAAAGATTTTAGAGAAATTATAATTGTTGACGCTCCTCGTGATTTAACCTCTTTAATATTTGAGCGAGTATTCAGGTTAATGTTTTCTTGAGAGATAATGGCAATTACTGGAGTCCCTTCTTCTATAAGGGCAATTGTACCATGCTTTAATTCGCCGGCTGCAAATCCCTCAGTTTGTATATACGAAATTTCTTTAAGCTTTAGAGCAGCTTCAACAGCTACAAAATAATCAATATGTCTACCTATATAAAAACAGCTACGTTTAGTTAAATACTGGTCTGCAAGCTCTTTAAATATTGTTTTATTATCAGTTATCCCTTCTATAACATTTGCTATAAGAGATAAATCTTTTTTGATGACTGTTGCGTCAATTTCTGCTTCTTTTGTAGCAAGAATTGCCATAACAGCTATTTGAGAAGTATATGCTTTAGTTGAAGCAACAGCTATTTCCACCCCTGCATGAATTAACAATGTATAATCCGCTTCTCTGGATAATGTGGAACCTTTGGCATTTGTAATTGTAAGAGACTTAAAGCCTAGCTCTTTAATTTTCACCAAAACAGCTCTACTATCTGCCGTTTCTCCAGATTGCGATAAAAATATAAATAACGGATTATCATTAATCAGAGGTGTATTATATATAAACTCTGATGATATATGAACTTCTGTAGGAATGTTGGCAATTTGCTCAAAAAACTGTTTTCCAACCAAACCTGCGTGCATACTCGTTCCTGCTGCTATAATATAAATTCTATCAGTATTACGCAAAGTATCTGTAATATCTGCATCTATATTATAATCAGTATCTGTAAAATATTCTGAAATTAATCTACGTAATGCAAACGGTTGCTCATCAATCTCTTTTAACATATAATGTGGATAAACACCTTTTTCAGTATCTGCTGCATCTAGTGTTTCTACATAATAATTACGCTCAATTTGATTACCTAAAATAGAATAAATGCTCACTTTATCTGCAGCCAATACAATAAATTCTTGGTCATAAATTTCTATAAATTTATTAGTGTATTTTATAATAGACATAGCATCTGAGCCTATCATATTAAAGTTATTTCCTAAACCGATAAGTAGCGGAGATTTATTTTTAGCAGCATAAAATTTATCTGGTGTTTCTGAATCTATTATTCCAATTGCATAAGAACCTTTAATCAATCCCATCACTTGTCGGATAGCAATTGTAGGCTCAGTTCCTTCCATAACAAATTTTTCAATAAGAGCCACTATAACCTCCGTATCAGTCTCCGATACAAATGGGTAGTTGCTCAAATATTTTTCTCTAAGCTCAATTTCATTTTCTATAACACCATTATGAACTACTGTAAACCGAGTGCTTAGGCTCTGATGCGGATGCGAGTTGCGTTTACTAGGCTTACCATGCGTTGCCCACCTAGTATGGCCTATACCCAAATTTGCAGTAATCGAGTCATCTACTAAAGTTTTAAGATGCTCAACACGTCCCGCATCTTTAAAAATATGAATACCTTCATTATAAATGCAAATCCCAGCTGAGTCATATCCCCTATATTCTAACTTACTAAGACCAGATAAAAGTACGTCTTTTACGTCTAATTCATTTTTAAATCCTATATATCCTACTATTCCACACATTCGTTTATCTCCCTCCAATATTAGAATAACCAAAATAGCTAAAATTAAAGATATTATGCTAAAATTATGTACAAGCATACATAATATTCTCTTATTATAACATATGATGGAAAAAAGACAATATTACAATACTTTTAATTTACTAAACAACTTGCATAAGTTCTTAGAGTAGTATAAAATGAATATTATACAAATTTTGTCGTTAAATATACGAGCCAATCATAAAGTTATTTTTATAACTTACAGTTTGTTGACAAATAGTTATTTATTAGAGTTATCCTTATAATCTGGGTGGAGGGGGGTGAAACCCCTCCAAGGGACTTCGTCCCTTGACCCTGCTACAAAAACTATGCTTTTTATAGAAGAAAATCTTAATAATTATAGTTCATATTTATCTAGCTAGATTTAATCGTCTACAGTCTGAAAGTTATTTTTATAAATTATATTAAATACAAGTAGGAGGTATCAGTATGAAACATGACATTATAGTAGATATTAGTTTTGATAAGATGATGGCAACATTAAGATTTGAGCCAATCATTGAAGAAAATCCTAAAGAAGAATTAACAGAAAATACAGTAGATACAGAAAATCCTAAAGAAGAATTAACAGAAAATGACATAGCAGAAAATTCTGAAACCTTAGAAGAGGATGATTCGGCAGATGATGCTAACAATCAAGAAGAAGAGATTACTCTCGATTTTGTACTAGAAAAATTAGACGAAAAAGGTGTAGTTTTCGGGATAGATAACCATGCCATAGAAAATGCGTTATTTGAGAAAAAACTTAATAAAAGATATTTAGTGGCAAAGGGAACTAAACCTGAAAAAGGCAACAACGCATATATTCAATACCATGCTGATAATACAGATACTAAACTTCCTAAAATACATGAGTGTGGCAGAGTCGATTTTAAAGAGCTGGATTTTGTTAAAAGCATACGACCTAATGACATTATAGCAGTAAAAATTGAAGCTACCATAGGAGCAAGCGGTTTTAACGTTTTAGGAGAAGAAAAAGAAGGCAAAGCCGGTACCGATATTAGAATTAAAACAGGTAAAAATGTACGTGTTTTAGAAGATGGTCTAACCGTAGTAGCAGTAACGCCTGGCCAATTTAAATTAAATAATGATGTAATATCCATAGAGCCTGTTCTTACAATTAAAACTGATATTGGCGTAGAAACAGGTAATATCAGATTTTTGGGTAATATCATAATAATGGGCAGTGTGCGAGATGGTTATAAGGTAACATCTAAAGGAGATATCCAGATAAACGGAATAGTAGAAGGCGGGATAATAGAAGCGGATGGGAATATTATAGTTGCTGGCGGGGTATATGGTGCTGATAAAGGCTCGCTTACTAGCCAAAAAAATATTATTGCTAAATTTATCGAACATAGCAGAGTATCAACAGAAGAAGATGTTATAGCAGAAGCGATTGTTGATAGTGAGATAAATTGCAAAGGCAAAATTATACTAGAACAGGGTAAGGGCAAAATTATAGGAGGCGTTGCGGTTGCACAAAGTGGACTAATAGCTAAAGAAGTTGGTTCTCCCATGGGGCATAAAACAGAAATAAGAATTGGCGTTGAGCCGTCTATGATTGAGGTTTATTACCAATATAGGCGTACGTATAGAGAACATTTATTAAACCTAGATAAAGCTGTTAAAAATATTACTTATTTAGAAAAAGCAACTCAAGAACTTTCAGAGAAAAAGAAAGCATTATTAGCTCAAGCTAGAATATTGTGCGTTAACTTAACAAATGAGATAAATTCTTTAAAAGAAAGAATAAAATCTCTTGAAGTATATATCCAACAGGGCAGAAAAGGTACTTTAATCGCCAATGATGTACTTTTTGAAGGCGTTGAGATAAGTATAGGAAACAAAACAAGATTAATTAAAGAGACAACTATATCTTCAAAATGTTTTATACATGAAGACGAAATTATTATAGGTGTGGTATAAAACGGAGGAACGAAAAATGAAACCCAAAGTATGCATTATATTTACAGGAGGAACTATCTCCATGACAGTTGATAAAGAGATAGGGGCAGCTATTCCTACTCTATCGGGAGAACAAATTCTATCAATGGTATCTAATATCAACAAAATAGCAGATATAGAAGTAATAAATTTTTCTGAACTTCCAGGCCCTCATATAACTTTTGACAAATTATTTGAATTACGTCAAGTTATATTAGATAAATTAAATGATACAGAAATTACTGGTGTTATATTGACTCATGGAACTGATACACTAGAAGAAAGTGCATATTTTCTTGATTTAACCTTAAATCATTCTAAGCCTCTAGTAGTTACTGGAGCTATGCGAAATAGTCAAGAATTAGGCTATGATGGCTCTAGTAATCTGGCGGCTGCAGTATGTACAGTAATATCAGAAAATGCATTAAATAAAGGGGTTTTGGTTGTACTAAATAATGTAGTGAACTTAGCATCTGAAGTTACAAAAACTAATACGCTATCATTAGATACTTTTAAATCGCCTTATGGAAAAATTGGAATAATTGATAACAATGATTTAATCTTGTATAGAAATATAGCTAAAAGGCAATATATTAATACAGATAAGATACAAAAAAATGTAGATCTTATAAAAGTTGCAATGGATATGGACGATGCTCTTATAAAATTTTCAGTAGATAACGGAGCTAAAGGTCTTATAATAGAAGGAATGGGTAGAGGAAATTTGCCTCCTAAAGTTTTAAGAGGAGTAAAATACGCACTCAAAAAAGATGTACTAGTTGTAGTTGTCTCAAGATGTCATGCCGGTAGAGTATTTTGCTCATACGGATATGAAGGTGGCGGAAAAGAATTGATGGATTTAGGCGTTATAATGGGCGGTGAAATGAGTGGTCCAAAAGCACGGATTAAATTGATGTTAGCCTTAGGTGCCCAACTTTCAAAAGAAGCAATAAACAAATTATTTTAATGAGGAAACAATGATTATACCAAATGAAGTTATATTTATAATAAATGAATTAGAAAAACATAATTTTGAGGCTTATATGGTAGGTGGGTGCGTTAGAGATATGATAATGAATCGTATCCCCAATGATTGGGACATAACCACGAATGCAACGCCTAAGGACATGAAAAAAATATTTTTGCGTACGTATGATACGGGGATTTCACATGGCACGCTGACTGTAATAGTAAATGAGCAACATTTTGAGGTAACTACTTATAGAGTAGAAAATGAATATATAGATTTTAGAAGACCTGCTAACGTTGCTTTTGTAGATGATATAACTCTTGATTTATCAAGAAGGGATTTTACCATAAATGCTATAGCATATCACCCAATACGTAAATTTATTGACCCGTATGATGGTATATATGACATCAAAAATCATAAGATACGCTCTGTAAGAAATGCAAATGAAAGATTTAGTGAAGATGCTCTTAGAATATTAAGAGCGATTAGGTTTAGTGCACAATTAGATTTTGACATAGATGCTAATACGATATATGGAATACAAAACAAGAAATATTTACTTGCACATATAAGCAAAGAAAGAATAAGAGATGAATTTAATAAGATAATGTTATCTAGTAATGTAGGGATAATTTTAAAAATGAATGAATTAGGACTACTTAACTTTGTTGCGGAAAAAATTGAGCTAATAATTACTACTCACTCTGAAATTATAAATATTATACAAAGTATGCCGGCAAAAATTATCCCACGATATCTTGCTTTGTTACACGCATTGATACGTATAGAAAAAGCTGATAGTTTAGAAAACAATTATTTTTTTGCGAGTAAGGTGGCAAAAAAAGTTTTGCAAAGTCTAAAATTTGATAATTATACTATTAAACAAATAGAAATAACCATTAGATATTTTTTTGATGACTTAAATATAGATGATATCCAAATTAAAAAGCTTTTACGAGATATAGGAGTAGACAATTTTGATTATATTCTACAAATAAAAAGACACACGTCCTCTTCAAAGTTGCTAGAAGAGATTATATATAAAAAAGAACGTATAATTAATAATAATGAATGCTATACGTTAAAAAATCTTGCCATAACAGGAAAAGATATCAGCCAATTTGCTATGGGAAAACAAATTGGAGATGACTTAGAAAAAGCTCTAGAATATGTTATGAAACATCCTGATAAAAATGATGTCACTACTTTATTAAAATATTTGTACGGCTAATTTATATTACTCTAATAAATAATTTAATTTTTCTGCCTGTGTTATGTTTAAAACGTATTATTATGGGAATAATAGAACTATGAACTTAAAATAAATATGTTAAATAATGGAGATTAGTTAATAAGGAGGAATTAATATATGATAACCGAAAGTAAAGACATAAAATACATATATCCTAAGCGTGGTGAAATATACGAAGCTGATTTGGGTATAGGTGACGGAAGTGAACAAGCGGGAGTAAGGCCGGTGTTGATTATTCAAAATAACACAGGTAATCATTACTCACCCACAGTAATATGTGTACCTCTTACATCAAAATGTAAGAAGCAAATGCCAACACATCATACATTAACAAAACTAGATTATGACTTTTTAACATACGATTCTATAGTACTTTGCGAACAGATAAAGACAATCTCTAAGCGTAGGCTATCTCATCGAATAGGTCTTGTTGGTAAAGAAGATATGAAATTAATTGGGGAAAAATTGTGTGTTAGCATAGCGTTATAAGCTATGAAATCCCCTCTATATAATAATTTAACTAAATATAGTAAAAAAATGTATCCTTTTCATATGCCAGGGCATAAGTTCGGTAGAGGATTTAATATAAAAAAACTACCTTTACTATCGCTAGATGCAACTGAAGTTAGCGAATTAGATAATTTATATTTAGCAAAGGGTATACTAAAAGATTCAATGGATAGCATGGCTCAATATTACGGTTCTAGAGAATGTA
>MDJN01000166.1 GCA_001995005.1 Candidatus Parepulonipiscium sp. PG-Nun2H_MBin03
ATTTTATCCGCATCTCGGATAGTACCAATTCTTTGACCAACAATTAACCTAGTTGAATTTTTGCATACCATATTTAGAGCAGTTCTTAAAACTCTATCAGTCTTATAATCCAGTGCACTAAATGAGTCATCAAATATAAAAAAAGGAGGATTTTTATATATAGCTCTAGCTATAGATAATCGTTGTTTTTGGCCTCCAGATAAATTTCTGCCATCTTGTGCAACATAAGCGTCTGATTTTTTATCTAGATTATTTACAAATTCGCTTGCTTGAGAAATATCTAGTGAATTTATAAGTGCGTTATTATCAACTGCGCTACCATATGTTACGTTTGAGTTGACTGTGCCTGTAAAAAGGATAGCCTTTTGTGAAACATATCCAATAAGATGATTTAATGTTGTTTTACTATATTCTTTTATGTTGATACCATTAAGTAAAATTTCACCAGAGGATACATCATAAAACCGAGGAATTAGATTTACTAAGGTGCTTTTTCCGCAACCGGTTGAGCCTATAAAAGCAACAACCTCACCAGGTTTAGCAGAAAATGATATATCTTTTAGAACATATTCTTTAGCATCTGGATATTTAAAGCTGACATTTCTAAATTCGATTTCACCCGTTTTTGAGGATGTCTCATCTGTTGTTGTGCCATAAATAATTGAGAGGTCTGTTTCTAATACTTCGTTAATTCTTTTTGCAGAGATACTTGCACGAGGAGCAAGCATAAATACCATAACTAGCATCATAAATGACATTATTACTTGTATAGCATAAGAAGAAAATACTACCATATCTGAAAATAGTATTAATTTTTCTATACCCATAGCTTCATTGATGAGTACAGCACCAATCAAATATACAGCAAGTACTAATCCGTTATTAACAATTTGTATACTAGGCATAAGTAGTGACATTACCTTTCCGGTAAATAAATTGGCTTGAGTTAATTGTTTATTAGCTACTTCAAACTTATTGCTTTGATATTCTTCTGCATTATATGCCCGAACTACGCTAAGTCCGTCTAAGTGCTCTCTTGCGACTAAATTGATTTTATCTGTGTATTCTTGTAGACGTTTAAAGCTAGGTATTGCAAGCCGTAAACATATGAATACTATTACCATAAGTATAAAAACAGCCACAGCTGTAGCGATAGTCCAGGCGAAATTTTTCCCAGATATTTTATATATTGCATACGCTGCCATAAGAGGTGATTTTATTATCATTTGCGTACCCATAACAATAAACATCTGTACTTGGGTTATATCATTTGTTGTACGAGTAATAAGGCTAGAGGTAGAAAAATGATTTATTTCATTCATTGAAAAAGACATAACCTTGTTAAAAATTTTACTACGTATACTAAAAGAAAAATTAGCTGCAACTCTAGCAGACAGTAACGCTACTAAAATTAATAATATAAGACTTGCAAATGCACAGCCTAACATTAATATTCCGGCATCTATTATGGAATCCATCTGGCTTCCTGGGACTTGAACTAGCATAGTAATCTCTTGCATATAATCAGGCAATCTTAGTTCAAAATAGATTTGTAAGCATGTAAAAATAAAAATTATAAAAATTAAACCTATTTCTTTAGTTGTTAGATTTTTTAATATCTTCGTCATATCTTCTCCTTAAATAAAACATCTACTGAATTCATTATTTGTTTAATTTTCTCTAGGGTTGCGAAACATTTAGTAACTTCGTCAAAACCTATTTCGTCTATAATTTTGGTTACTACCAGATAAAGATGATTTTTTATTTGTATGATAGTATCTTCTCCTGTTGTAGTAAGTCTTACCCTAGTAATCCTAGAGTCATTGCTGTCTGCGTACTTAGTGATAAGGTTTTGTTTTTCCATTTTTTTTAGTAAAACTGACATTCTTGCAGTACTTACTTTTAAAGCAGTGCTAATATCTTTAGAGCATACTATAGATTGTGCTTCATTCAGATATTTTAAAACAGCAAATATCCCTGCATTAGTTTTATTAATTCTATCAAAAGTATGTTTTGGATGATTTTTTGAAAGCATATCCATTACATATTGGATTTGAACCTCAGTTGCCATTAACTATTCCTCCTTTACTAACCTGGTTAATTATATAGTATGCCTAACTGAGTTAGTTAATGCATGGAAATTTTTGAATAATTTCTAAATTATACCAAAATAATTGTCAGAAGATTACTTATATAAAAATAGTCCAATCCGGACAAACTAAATCTATTATATAAAAAACAAGGAGGAATTATAGAATGAAAAAATATTTATCCGGTATTTTAGTTATTTCAATCTTCTTTGTACCACCTATACAAGGTGACATTAAGGTAAGTAGGTCGCACGCAAGTCGAGCTATTTTTGCTTTCACACCTATAGAAATTAATAGATTATAGTTTAAAAGTATATAATTATTTAGTATAACCTATAGGGTTATAATGAGTCTTTACTTATATAACTTTTATAATAGGAAAGAGGGTAATTATATGCAAATGCAACAAGAATATAAAACTATTGCGAATTTAAGCATAGGTATTATTATGTCAATACTACTTTTTTTTAGTGGTTACTACTTATATAATTATTTTAATCCAACTATTTATGGAGCTTGGAGATCAACTTCAACAGACCAAATTGTCGAGTTTAGACGAAATGGTGAAGTGATTATAGGAAATACAGATTATATAGCGTATATAGAAGTAATTTCACCCACTAAGATGAGATATATTGTAGATAATAAAACATTCGAGATGTATTACCAAATAGAAGGTCGCAAACTTTACTGGGGCCTAGATATAGATGATTTAGAAGAGTTTAATAGAGATTAGACTCTTTTTTGTTGCGTAGATTTTATTATGTAATTATTTTTTTGTTGAGAAATATAATTAACTATGGTATTATAATAAAAAATTTATTTAATCTTTTGGGAGGATGTTATGAAAAAAGAATTTATAGAATTTATGGTAGAAGCGGGAGTATTAACTTTTGGTGACTTTGTAACAAAGAGTGGCAGAAATACACCTTATTTTATTAATACAGGAAATTATCAAACAGGCGAACAAATAGCAAAACTAGGTGAATTTTACGCAAACTGGGTTAAAGAAAATTTTGATAAAATGCCTGTTTTATTTGGACCTGCATATAAAGGGATACCATTAGTGGTTACAACAGCTAGTAGCTTAGCTAGTCAATATAACATTAACACAAATTATTGCTTTAATAGAAAAGAAGTAAAAGACCATGGCGAAGGCGGTTCTATGGTTGGGTATAAATTAAAAGATGGCGATAATGTATTAATTGTTGAAGATGTAATCACAGCTGGCACTGCACTTAGAGAATGCTTACCTATTTTAAAGGCGGCTGCTGACATAAATATAGTAGGTTTAATAGTTTCAGTAGACAGAATGGAAGTAGGCTCTAATAATAAAACTGCGGCAATAGAAATATACGAAGAATTTGGAATTAAAATATATTCTTTAGTAACGGTTAGAGAAATTATTAATTATTTGCATAATACACCTGTTAATGGAAAAATTATTATTGATGATAATATTAAATCCAAGATGGAAGAATACCTTGAAAAATACTGCGTAAGGAGCAATTAATGAATAATAAGGCATTATATAAACTAGAATTTAATAAAATTAGAGATATGCTAAAAAATCATGCGGTGACTGAAGAGGGGAAAAATTTTATTCATAAGTTAGTACCGACTTCAGAACCGGCAGAGGTATATAAGCTACAACATGAGACAAGTAATGCTCTTAATTTAAGTGTGAAAAAAGGCAAACCTCCTTTTAATAAAATTGTAGAGATACCTACAAAAAGAGTTAAGGTAGGAGCTGTATTAGGTAGCAGTGAAATATTGAATGTTGGAAAGGTTCTTAAAACTAGTAGATTATTAAAAAAATATTCTAAAGAAGAGATAGAGGGAATTTCATTTGATTATTTAGTAGGATATTTTGAACAACTATTTGTTAATAAGGAAATTGAATTTGAGATAGACAGGTGTATCTTATCTGTCGATGAATATTCAGACGATGCTACGCCAACTCTTAGTCGAATTAGGCGTGAAAAGAATAAGCTATACAATAATGTACGTGAAACTATGCAAAGTATGATACATGGTAGCAGTTATAAAGATATGATACAAGAAGCGATAATTACAATGCGAGATGACAGGTATTGTATACCTATTAAAGCTTCCCATAAGTCTATGTTTAAAGGGATTATACATGATACATCGTCTAGTGGTGCCACTGTTTTTATTGAGCCTGCTATTGTGGTGGAAATGAATAATAAAATCCGAGAGCTGATATCAGCAGAGCAAGATGAAATACAAGTTATATTAAGTATGTTTAGTGAAAAAATAAGCGAGATGATAGATGAATTAGATATAACTTTTAAGGCAATAATTAATTTAGATGTTATTTTTGCAAAGTCAGAGTTTGCTCTAAAAATAGATGGACGAACTCCTATACTAAATGAGAAAAAATATATAAATATAAAAGGGGCCAGACACCCTTTATTAAATAAAGAAGAGGTTGTGCCTATTGATGTATATGTTGGAGATAAATTTTCAACTCTTTTGATTACAGGTCCAAATACAGGTGGAAAAACTGTTACTTTAAAGACGATAGGACTCTTTACAATTATGGCACAATGTGGTTTATTTATCCCTGCAAAAGATGGCAGTCAACTAGCTATATTTGATGATGTATTTGCAGGATTAGGAGATGAGCAAAGTATAGAGCAAAGTCTTAGTACCTTCTCAGCTCATATGAAAAATATTATAGAAATTTTAAAGAATATGAATAGTAATAGTTTAGTTTTATTGGATGAATTAGGCTCAGGAACAGATCCCGCAGAAGGTGCGGCTCTTGCAATGGCAATTTTAGAACATCTTAGAAAAGAGCAAATAACTACGGTTGCAACTACGCATTATAGTGAGTTGAAACTATATGCATTATCTATAGATGGGGTGGAAAATGCTGGTTGTGAGTTTGATATAGTCGAGCTTAGACCTACGTATAAATTGTTAATAGGGGTTCCTGGAAAAAGTAATGCATTTGCTATATCACAAAAATTAGGACTGGCAGAGCATTTGATAAAAGATGCCAAAGTATATTTGCAAAAAGAAAATATTAAGATGGAAGACATTTTAGTAGAGCTTGAATACAGTAAACGAACAGCACAAATAGAAAAAGAAAATGCATTAAAATTTAGAAAAGAAGCCGAAAGTTTAAAAGAGGCTATGAAAAAAGAAAGACAAAAACTAGAATTATCTCGGCAAAAAATTTTGCAGCGTGCAGAAGAAAAAGGTAAGGATTTACTAAGAAATGTTGAGATTGAGACCGATAATATATTAAAAGAAGTCCGGCAAACCGCAAGACTTGCTATGGCTAATATAGATGAGGCTACATTACAAAATATTAAACAAAAAGTAAAGGATAACTCAGAAAAAACAACCGCAGACATGAGCAAAAAAATAGGTTATACAAAGCCGAAACCTAAAGCTATAAAAAATCTTAGAGTGGGAGAAGAAGTATTAGTAATTTCATTTAATAAGCAAGGTATTGTACTTACAGAGCCTAATAATAATGGAGAAGTACAAGTACAAGTTGGGATTTTGCCATTAACTGTTAATGTAACAGATATAACACGTGATATAACAACGCCTAAACCTGAAAAAAAGATTTCACAACGTTCTAATATTAAGAGTAAAACAAGTAAAGCTCTGCACATTAGAGCAGAAATAGATTTGCGAGGAATGATGAGTGACGAGGCAGTAGCTGCGGTCGACAAATACCTAGATGATGCATATTTAGCTGGGTTAAAGCAAGTTACAATAATACATGGAAAGGGCACAGGGGTGCTTAGAAATGCTGTATCTGTAATGTTAAAAAGAAATCAACATGTACTAAGTTTTAGGTTAGGTAAATATGGCGAAGGTGAAAATGGAGTAACTATAGTAGAATTAAAATAAGGGAGAAGATGATGCAGAATAATAAAATATTAATAGTAGATGATGATAAAAATATAGTAGAGCTTATAACATTATATTTAGAACAAGATGGGTATCAGACGCTAAGTGCTAATACAGGTGCTAGTGGATTAAGACTATTTAAGTCTTTTGTGCCAGATTTGATAATACTAGATGTTATGATACCTGAGATTAATGGTTATGAAGTATTAAAGCAAATTCGTAAAGAAAGTATGATACCTATTATAATGCTTACAGCCAAAGGAGAAGTGTTTGATAAAGTCATAGGTCTTGAATTTGGAGCTGATGATTATATAGTAAAACCTTTTGATTCTAGAGAATTAGTAGCCAGAGTAAAAGCATTGCTTAGACGTATGAATTATAAAATGGAAGCTGATACAGAAAATGTAAAAGAAATACTAATAATTGATAATTTAAAGATTGATAAACACAGTTATACCGTAACTTATAATGGAAATATAGTAGAATTACCGCCAAAAGAGCTAGAGATTTTATACTTCTTAGCAAAAAATCCTAGGCAACTTTTTACACGTGAGCAACTGTTAGATAAAATATGGGGATATGACTATATAGGGGATACAAGAACAGTAGATGTGCATATAAAACGACTAAGAGATAAGCTAGAAGGTGATAATAAATGGACAATAAAGACGGTGTGGGGAAAAGGATACAAGTTCGAAGATTAAAAACTGTCTTTGGTAAATTATTTACAGTTTATTTAACGTTTTGTTTAATTATAATATTGATATTTTCAATTATATTCTCAAATAGATTTCATTACTATTTTATAGAATTTATTCAAGAGATGATGGTTGAACAAGCTAGATTTATTGCAAATGAGTACCAAAATGTAGACCAAATTATAGCTAATCCGGAAAAAGCGATAGAAATAATATTATTTAGAGTAGAAACATTAAATAATTATTTAGGTGCAACTACATGGATTGTGGATAAAAAAAAATTGGTTAACGTTCTAACTAAAAATTATACTTCATATACAGTTAAAGATGAACAAGTTTATAATGAGCTTTTGCAAACAATATTTGCAGGGAATGTTGTTAAAAGCCAAGGGGTATTTAAAGACTCTACAGATGGCGAAATATTAACTATAGGTCATCCTATTATTATAGGAAATCAAATATACTATATATTATTAATTCATGCTCCTCTTGACTATATATATGATATATTAAGAGAAATAAATTGGCTTATTCTAAATTTACTAGTAATTTCATCTATTATTGTATTTATGATTATTTATCTATTATCAAAACATATAACTATTCCTTTAGTTGAAATGAATAAGGTTGCAAGACAAATATCAAACGGTGAATTTGATAAAAGAATAAATGTAAAAGGGGAAGATGAGGTAGCACAGCTAGGTATATCTTTAAATAATATGGCCAATAATTTAGATAAAATCGAACAAAATAAAAACGATTTTCTATCAAATATAACCCATGATTTGCGTACTCCGCTTACATCCATACAAGGTTTTGTGACTGCTATTTTAGATGGGACAATTCCGCCGGATAAAACAGATAAGTACTTAAATATAGTTTTAGCTGAGACAAAACGTATGATAAATATGACTAATAGTATATTAGAATTACACAAATTGCAGTTTAGCGAAATAAAAGTTACAAAAATAGCATTTGATATCCACGAGATGATAAAAGATGTACTTACTAATTTAGAAATTAGAGTTAGCGAAAAAAATATAAAAATACAATTATTTTTAGAAGATAAAGTACAAATGGTATTAGCAGACAGTGAAAAAATCGTACGAGTAGTACAAAACTTGCTTGACAATGCTCTCAAATTTGTTGATGAAGGTGGAACTATTCAAATTGAAACAGTGACAGATAGTAATAAATTATTTGTGTCTATAAAAAACAGTGGTAGCAAATTAACAGAAGAAGAGCTAAAACATATATGGAATAGATTTTATAAGTCTGATTTGTCTAGAAGCCAAGAGGGAATGGGCTTAGGGTTAGTAATTGTTAAAGAAATAATACAGTCACATAACGAGAAAATATGTGTAACTAGTGATGATATGACTACTTTTTGTTTTTCGTTAGAGCGTGCATAGGAGGAATTTAATGAAAATTGTAGTTAGATTATTAATAGGATGTATAATATTAATCTTATTTGGAATACCATCTTTAGTAAGTTCATATTACTATATATCAGTGACTAGTCATGATTATTTTGATGAATTATATGGTGAGAATACTGCAGTATTTATGGATAATATGTTAGGTACTACTAAACAATCAAATACAAAAATACAGCCTATAGTTACAACTGCAAATATTCCTGAAGTTGCAGAAATTGCTGCACGCAGTGTAGTTTCTATTACGACTATTGTGCCAGGAAACATATTTTCGCCATACGGCGTAGGTTTAGGCTCCGGGGTAATATTTTATAAAGATGAAACAAATGTGTATATATTAACAAATGCACACGTAGTTGATAATGCCACAAATTTAGTAGTAACTAGTGAAATGCTTGGCTCTTATCAAGGTAGAATTATTGGTATAGATATATTATCTGATATTGCTGTAGTGGCCATCAATTTGCCAGATGTTGATGTGCCTATAGCCAAAATAAGCGAAGATAAACAAGTAAAAGTCGGAGATATTGTTATAGCTATAGGAAACCCTATAGACACTGCATTTTATAACACTGTTACTATGGGCGTTGTCAGTGCATTAAATAGACAGACTAGTATAGTTTCAGAAGGGATTAGTTTTATACAAACAGATGCTGCAATAAATCCTGGCAATAGTGGTGGAGCTCTCGTATCTATGGATGGTTATTTAGTTGGAATAAACACTGCAAAACTTAGTAGCGATGATATAGAAGGAATAGGCTTTGCTATACCGATGCAAGAAGTGTTGCCAATTGCGTATGAATTAATGCAAAATGGTGAGATTAAAAAACCTACACTAGGCGTATATGTAAGAGATGTTGAAGCAGGCGTATATATTGAAGGTATAATAGAAGGTGGAAGTGCACAAAATTCAGGCTTACAACAAGGAGATATAATTACAAAAATTAATAATGAAAGTACTACCACTGTAAATACATTGAAATCTGTTTTAAATACCTATGAAATAAATGATAGTATAACAGTTACAGTAATTAGAAATAATAGATTACAGAAATTTAAAGTTATATTACAAGAGGAAAGGTAGTAAAAAATTTAACAAATTTCAAAAAAATACTTGATTATTCCTAAATAACTATGCTATTGTAGTATAAGTAAGTGGGTATCATATCATTATATTTGGGTAACACTAGATAGGTGATTGTTATATAAATTAATTATAATTTTTAAGGAGGATTTTATTAATGGCAGTAAAAGTAGCGATTAACGGTTTTGGACGTATTGGAAGACTTGCATTTAGACAAATGTTTGGGGCAGAAGGATATGAGGTTGTTGCAATAAACGACTTAACAAACCCAAAAATGTTAGCACACCTTCTAAAATATGATTCAGCACAAGGAAGATACAATTTAGCAGATAAAGTAGAATCTAAAGAAAGTTCAATAGTAGTAGATGGTAAAGAAATTAAAATATATGCAGAAAAAAATGCTGCTGACCTTCCATGGGGACAAATTGGAGTAGATGTTGTATTAGAGTGTACTGGTTTTTATGTAACAAAAGCAAAATCAGAAGCACATATAACAGCTGGCGCTAAAAAAGTTGTTATTTCTGCACCAGCAGGAGATGATTTACCAACAGTAGTATTTGGAGTAAATGAAAATATACTAAAAGCAAGTGATACTGTTATCTCAGCTGCATCTTGTACAACAAATTGTCTTGCACCTATGGCAAAAGTATTAAATGATATTGCAACAATTAAAAAAGGTTTCATGACTACAATTCATGCCTTTACAGGAGATCAAATGACGCTAGACGGGCCACATCCAAAGGGTGATTTAAGAAGAGCACGTGCTTCTAGTGTAAATATTGTTCCTAACTCAACAGGAGCTGCTAAGGCGATTGGTCTTGTTATACCTGAGCTTAACGGAAAATTAGACGGAGCTGCACAAAGAGTTCCAGTACCTACAGGTTCTCTTACAGAATTAGTAGCAGTAGTTGAAAAGAAAGTAACTCCAGCTGAAATTAACGCAGCTATGAAAGCAAAAGCTAGCCCATCTTTTGAATATACAGAAGATGAGATTGTATCTAGTGATGTTGTTGGAATTACTTGTGGCTCTTTATTTGATGGAACTCAAACGAAAGTTCAAGATATGGGAGATGAAACTTTAGTTAAAGTTGTAGCTTGGTATGATAACGAAAACTCATATACAAGTAATATGGTTAGAACTATCAAATATTTTGCAGAATTAAAGTAAGGTCCTACAGTAGGTCCAGTCTATAGGGCTGGGCCTATAATTTTGGAATTAAATAGAAATGTTAAGGAGCTATGTGAAATGAAAAAAATTGTCTCAGATTTACAAAACATTAAAGGACAAAAAGTTCTAGTACGTTGTGATTTTAATGTACCTTTAAAAGATGGAGTTATCCAAAATGAAAACCGTATAATAGGTGCTTTGCCTACAATAAAAACTTTAATGGAGCAAGGAGCAAAAGTTATATTATGCTCTCACCTAGGCAAGCCAAAAGGAGAGCCAAAACCTGAATTATCTCTGGCACCTGTGGCTAAAAGTTTATCAAAACATTTAGGAGTGGACGTAAAATTTGCAGATGATGATACTGTAACTAGTGATAGTACAAAGCAAATTGCTGATTCTTTAGCTGATGGTGAAGTTATGCTACTGCAAAATACTAGATATAGAGACGAAGAAACTAAATACACCAAAGATGAAAATGCGGCAAAATTTGCAAAAGAACTTGCACAACTGTGTGATAATCAAATATTTGTAAATGATGCGTTTGGTACTGCACATAGAGCACACTGCTCAAATGTTGGAGTAACAAAATATTGTAAAGAAAATGTAGTAGGATACTTAATGGAGAAGGAAATTAAATTCCTAGGGCAAGCCGTGGAAAATCCTGCAAGACCATTTGTGGCAATATTAGGTGGTGCAAAAGTATCTGATAAAATTGGTGTTATAAATAATTTACTAGAAAAAGTAGATACACTAATTATTGGAGGAGGCATGGCATACACTTTCTTAAAAGCACAATCTCAAGAAATAGGTAATTCTTTATTAGAAGAAGATAAGATGGATTATGCACTTGAGATGATCAAAAAATCTAAAGAAAAAGGCGTTAATTTATTGTTACCAGTGGACCATGTAATTGCTAAAGAATTTAAAAATGACACTGAGTTTAAAACAGTTGATACAATAGAATCAGGATGGTCAGGATTTGATATAGGACCAAAATCAATTGAACTATTTAAAAACGCATTAGCAGGAGCAAAAACAGTTGTATGGAACGGCCCTATGGGCGTGTTTGAATTTGAAAATTTTGCTAAAGGGACTCTTGTCGTAGGGCAGGCTGTTGCAGAATTAGATGGAGCAACAACTGTAGTAGGCGGTGGAGATTCAGTTAATGCAGTGAAACGATTAGGCATTGCAGATAAGATGAGTCATATTTCAACTGGTGGTGGAGCAAGTCTTGAATTTTTAGAAGGAAAAGAACTACCTGGAGTAGCAGCAGCGGATAATAAATAATATTGGAGGAGAGTAAAAATGCGTAAAAAAATTATAGCAGGAAACTGGAAAATGAATAAAACACCAAATCAAGCGGTGGAGTTGGTAAATTCTTTAAAGGATAGTATTAATACAGATAAGGTAGATGTAATTGTTTGCCCAACATTTGTTTGTCTTGATGCAGTATTAAAAGCTACAAATGGAACTAATATTGCGGTTGGTGCACAAAATATGTATTTTGAAGAAAATGGGGCATTTACTGGAGAAGTAGCACCAGATATGCTAAAAGAGATGGGCGTAAAATATGTAATTTTAGGTCATTCAGAAAGAAGACAATACTTTGCAGAAACTAATGAGACAGTTAACAAAAAAGTATTAAAGGCTATTGAGCATAATTTAGTTCCAATTATTTGTGTAGGTGAAAGTTTAGAAGAAAGAGAGCAAGGAATTACAATTGATTTAGTTAGATTACAAACTAAAATTGCTCTAAAAGATGTAAGTGCAGATGATGCTAAAAATGTAGTTATTGCATATGAACCAATTTGGGCGATAGGTACAGGAAAAACTGCTACCGTAATGCAAGCAGAAGAAGTTTGCAAAGCTATTAGAGATGTTGTATCAGAAATTTATAGCCAAGAAGTAGCAGATAAAGTACGTGTTCAATACGGCGGTTCTGTTAATGCAGGTAATGCTAACGAATTGTTTAACATGGGAAATATTGATGGGGGACTTGTAGGCGGAGCTAGCTTAAAAGCAGAGTTTGCAGATATCATCAATTATTAAAAGGAGTAAATTATGACGACTTTATTGTTAGTTTTAGATGGATTTGGGATTAGTGAAAATGAAGATGGCAATGCTATAAAGATTGCAAAAACTCCATTTATTGATAACCTAATAGAAAAGTATCCTTACAGCATAGCTGGAGCAAGCGGTATGGATGTTGGATTACCTGATGGGCAGATGGGTAACTCTGAGGTAGGGCATCTTAATATTGGTGCCGGTAGAGTAGTATATCAAGAACTTACTAGAATAACAAAAGAAATTGATGAGGGTACAATCTTAAAAAATGACACATTGTTTTCTGCTATAAATCAAGCTGTATCTGAAGATAAGGCAATACATCTTATGGGGCTATTATCCGACGGTGGTGTGCATAGTCATAATACCCACCTATATGGTATGGTGGAGATGGCTAAAAAGCTGGGTGCAAAAAAAGTCTATATTCATGTATTTATGGACGGCAGAGATACTGCGCCAGACTCAGGTAAAGCGTTTATGCAAGAATTAGAAGATAAGTTAGACGAAATAGGGTTAGGTAAGATTGCAACTGTATCTGGTAGATACTATGCAATGGATAGAGATAACCGCTGGGAAAGAGTCGAAGTAGCCTATAATGTCTTATGCAAAGGTGAAGGCGAGACAGGTACAAATGCGGTTGAAGTAATGCAAAATTCATATGATAAAGATATATTGGATGAATTTGTGGTTCCTACTGTAATCACTGAAGAAGGCAAGCCTGTGGGAACTATTGCAGAAGATGACTGTGTAATATTTTTTAACTTTAGACCAGATAGAGCAAGAGAATTAACTCGTGCTATAGTTGACCCAGACTTTAAAGGATTTGAGCGTCAATTTGTAAAGACTCATTTTGTGACATTTACTCAATACGATGTAACTATCAAAAATAAAGAAGTTGCATTTTTGCCACAAACTCTTAAAAATACGTTGGGCGAATATGTATCAAGCCTTGGTAAAAAACAACTTAGAATTGCAGAAACAGAAAAATACGCTCATGTAACTTTCTTTTTTAATGGTGGTGTAGAAGAACCAAACGAAAATGAAGAAAGAATTTTAATTCCGTCTCCAAAGGTTGCGACTTATGACTTGAAGCCTGAAATGAGTGTATTTGAAGTTGCGGATAAATTAAAAGAAGCAATTATAAGTGATAAGTATGATTTAATTATATCTAACTTCGCAAACCCTGATATGGTAGGTCATACAGGAAATTTAGAAGCAGCAGTTAAAGCAGTTGAGGCTGTGGATAAAGCAGTAGCAGAAGTTATTACTGCTTTATTAGATACAAATTCACAAGCATTAATTACAGCAGACCATGGAAATGCAGACCAAATGAAAGACCCTGAAAGTGGTGGAGTATTTACAGCACATACAATAAATCCTGTACCATTAATATTGGTAAATTGCAAAGTTGCATCAGGTTTAGAAGAAGGTGGCAGACTTGCAGATTTAGCACCAACTATACTAGATATGATGGATTTGCAAAAACCTGCAGAGATGGACGGAAAGTCATTATTAAAAAAATAATATTAGAAATACCCAAGAAAAGAAAACATCTTGGGTATTTTTTTATGAACATAACTAAAAAACTGTTAAGTATAGTAATATTTTTGTAAGCATTAAAATATTCTAAAGTATACAAATTGTTTCATGAGGAAATAGAGAGGAGAATAATAAATGAAACTACACAAAAAATTGATAACTTTATTATTAGCAACATGGTGGACAAGTTTACCGACACAAGCTACCCAAGAAGTGACTAGTCAATATAAATTATATCAAGGGGAATATGCAGCATATGATGCACAAGATTTTGCCGAAGTGGCTATGAAAGATGATGTACATACAATTTTTCTAGAAAATGACCTTAATCAAATTACATATTATTTAGAAGATGGACAAGCTATTAAAGATTTGGTAATTAATAATGAAGTAGATATATATAAAGGTTCTATAACTATAAGTAGCGAAGAATCTTTAGAAGTTAAATTACGAAAATTTGAAAAAGACTTAATTATTGACGGAAATATCACTATAAAAAAATCACCTTACGGGTCATCAACAGAAATATCTGGAGATGTTACTGTAAATGGCAGATTAGAAGTTGAATCTAATATAAAGATGAAAGATCTAAAAATATCGGGGGAAGTGTATGCTGATCTCATTATACATGCCACAGGTTCTATGGAGTTAGAGAAAGGAGCTGTATTAGAAGCTGCTGAAGTAGCGTTAGAGGGCAAAGCAACTATCGACGGAGATTTAACAACACAATATTTATATATATATGCAGACACGCATATTAATGGAAATGTAGATACAAATTTTTTAAACATAGTAGATGGAGGACGAGTAACTATAGCAAAAGGAGCAGAGGTAAATTATAGTAAGGTAAATAATCCAGATGCTATTATTGATGAAAATGAAGAAGAGGAAGACGATGAAGACGTAGACGATGAAGAAGATGAAGACGAAGATGAAGATGAAGACGATGAAGTAAACGACAACGAAGACGACGAAGATGAAGATGAAGACGAAGTAGAAGATGAAGACGAAGTAGAAGATGAAGACGAAGTAGAAGAGGAAGAGAAAGACGAAGAGGAAGAAGATGACGATGAAGAAGAGGAAGTAGTAGAAGAAGATGAAGAAATAGAAGAGGAAGAAGATGACACAACTAATAATACTCAAAACAATAATTATTATAGACCTCCATATTATCAAACTTATTATCCAACCAAAGATGTAATAACAGAAGAAAGTCAACAAGAAATACAAGAAGAAATACAAGAAGAAATACAAGAAGAAGAGGAGCAAAAAGATATATTAAATAATTTAGTTACATCATATCAGATAAATATACAAAATCAATCTAATTTTACAGATGTAAATATCACTGATTGGTATTATCAAGATGTGGTGGAAGTTTCGCAAAAAGGGATAATGTCTGCTACAAATGAACTAGATTTTGGGGTTAAAGAAGATGCATCTCGGTCGCAAATAGCAAATATTATATACAATATGGCAGACCACCCAAGTGCAAATGCAATACATATATTTAGTGATACAGAAAATACCCACTGGGCGATAGATGCAATAAATTGGACAACCTCTATGAAGATATATAATGACTATACGGATGGGACTTTTAAACCTAATAATCCTATAACTAGAGAGCAAGTTGCAATAATTTTATACAACTATGCTGAGTATATAGGAATTGATACTACAAAAAAATCTGATACAAATAACTTTGCCGATGAAAAAGATATTTCTGATTGGGCAAAACCTGCTGTTAAATGGGCAATTGAGCATGACATTATACAAGGAGACCAAAACCTAAATATTAATCCAAAAAGTCATGCGACAAGAGCAGAAATTGCGGCAATGATAAATAGATTTATGAAATTAGATTAGAAACTTCAGAATCAGTTAAATATCTCCATTCGCCAACCTTTATATTTTGTAGAGTTAAATTTACAATACGAGTGCGCCTTAAAGATATTACCTCATACCCTAGAGCATGACACATACGACGGATTTGATGGTTTAAGCCTGAATTTAGTATAATTTTAATAGTGTCTTTATTAAGTTTATCTACAGAAATAGTGTGAGCTTTTACATGGCGTTTTGAGACAGGGTTATATATAGTAACACCTTTTCGTATATGATGTAGAAATTCAGCAGTTATATCCTTATCAAGTTTTACGATATATTCTTTTTCATGATTATTTTCTTTTCGCAATAACTTATTAACTATAGAGCCATCATTAGTGAGTAAAATCAATCCCTCAGATTGCTTATCAAGACGGCCTATAGGAAATATGCGATGATTATAATCAATAAAATCAACTATATTACCCTTTACATGTTTTTCGGTTGTGCACGTAATACCGACAGGCTTATTTAGGGCGATATAGATTTTTTTGTCTATGGCAGTAATTTGTTTATTATCTACTATAACAACATCACCTTCTTTGATGATATCACCTAGTACGGCTATTTTATTATTTATTTTTACTTTTTTGTCTGATATAAGTTTATCTGCTACTCGTCGAGAACATATCCCGGAAGAAGCAATGTATTGATTTAAACGCATAAGTTCTCCTTAAAAATTAAATTTTACAATAATAGTATGTTATAATAATATATGTTTTCTTTATAAATATATAGGGTATAATTTGGTAAAAATCTATTTACAAAATTTTGGTGAAAATATACTAGTATATAGTATTGACTTTTATGTTATAACATATTATGATGATATAAAGAATACACAAAAGAGAGGATAATTATGCAAAATACACCTAGAATTTTAATTGCAGGGACAAATAGTGGTTGTGGAAAAACTACTATAACGTGTGCATTACTTTCGATATTAAAAAATGCCTCGTCTTTTAAATGTGGACCAGATTATATAGACCCTATGTTTCATGGTAAAATATTAGGCGTGCCGTCATCAAATTTAGATCCATTCTTCTATGATGCAAATACTCTAAAAAATTTACTTGCAGAAAATGCAGAAGGTATTGCAGTAATTGAAGGGGTCATGGGTTTTTATGATGGAATGACCATAGATGACACTGCAGGCTCCACGTATGAAGTAAGTAAGATAACCAATACGCCTGTAATTTTAACTATTAATTGCCGAGGAATGGCATATTCAGTTTTGCCTATTATTGAGGGATTTTTAAACCACAAAAAAGATTATAACCTTGCTGGAGTGATTTTAAACAATATATCCAGTATGACTTACCCGAAAATTAAAAATCTAATAGAACAAAAGTTAAATATTAAGGTATTTGGGTATCTGGAAAAATTACCTGAAGATTTGATTTTAGAAAGCAGGCACTTGGGGCTGGTTACAGCAAATGAAATAGAGAATATAAAGAAAAAATTAGTAAGGCTAGGCGAGATTGCAAGAAAAACTATTGATATAGAAGAAATTATTAAAGTAGCAAATTGTGTGCCAGCTCTTAATTATACAAAGTTAGAAGTAAAGCCAATTTGTAAGGATACACGTATAGCAGTGGCGTATGATAAAGCATTTTGTTTCTATTATAAAGATAATTTGAATATATTGAAAAAATTAGGGGCTACGTTAACTTATTTTAGTCCTCTAGAAGATGTGCAAATGCCTGAAGATGCAGATGGATTATATTTAGGTGGAGGTTACCCAGAACTCTATTTAGAGCAACTATCTAAAAATGTATCTATGAAAGAATCCATCTTGAAATTTTTAGAAGATAAAAAACCGGTTATCGCCGAATGTGGCGGATTTATGTATCTTACAAAGCAAATTCAAGATTATAAGATGGTAGGATATATTGATGCAAATTGCGAGCTAACACAAAAACTAGTGAGATTTGGATATGCAACGTTTACTGCAAAGCATGATAATTTATTATGTAAAAAAGGGGAATGCTTTAAAGGACATGAATTTCATTACTCAAATTCTACTAATAATGGGACATCTTATACAGCAATTAAACCTAGTAAAATTGAGTGGGAGGCAATTATTGCGGATGAAAATTTATATGCTGGTTACCCTCATATTTCGTTTTATTCCAATATAGATATAGTGAGAAATTTTATATACAGGTGTAAGGAGATTGATACATGAAACCTATGGAAATTGAAGAAAATAGTTTCGCCATTATTACTAAAGAACTAGGACAAACAGACATACCTGACGAAAATTTATTAGTTGTAAAAAGAGTTATTCACACAACGGCAGATTTTGACTATGCCAAAAATTTATATTTCTCAGAAGATGTGTGTGAGATTGCCAT
Organism: Candidatus Parepulonipiscium sp. PG-Nun2H_MBin03; assembly: GCA_001995005.1. Taxonomy (GTDB): domain Bacteria; phylum Bacillota; class Clostridia; order Lachnospirales; family Cellulosilyticaceae; genus Epulonipiscioides. The sequence continues at coordinate 18,218 of MDJN01000166.1, forward strand.
AAAAACGCTTGCGGGTGGGGCATGTATAGTAACAGATACTACAATGGCAATGGCAGGAATTAATAAAAACATATTATCTGAGTTAAATGGCGAAATATATTGTTTTATAAAAGACGACGATGTAGTAGATGAAGCTAAGCAACGAGGAGTTACAAGGGCCACTGTGGCAGTTGAAAAAGCGATGAAACAGAGTAAGCCGTTAATATACGTAGTAGGGAATGCACCGACTGCATTAATTAAATTAGACGAGCTTATAAAACAGAAAAAGATAGAACCAAAGGTAATTATTGCAGTTCCAGTAGGATTTGTAAATGTAGTAGAATCAAAAGAACTTATTATGAAAACCGGAGTACCGTGTATTGTTGCAAATGGTAGAAAAGGCGGTAGTAACGTTGCTGCATCAATTATAAATGCATTAATGTACCAGATAAAAAGGTGAATTTATGTTAAGAAGCGGATTTACAACAGGCAGTTGTGCTACAGCCACGGCAAAAGCAGCAGCGATTATGTTGTTAAGTGGCAAACCTATACACGAAGTTGAGATAATAACTCCTAGTAGGAAAACTCTTAAAATTGAGATATTAAATATAGAGATAAAGCAAGATGCCGTTACATGTTGTGTAAAAAAAGATAGCGGGGACGACCCTGATATTACAAATAATATGTTACTATATGCAACGGTAAAAAAGATACCTACTAACGAGGTTAAATTAAAAGCTGGAGTAGGCATAGGCAAAGTTACAAAAGCAGGATTAGACCAACCTATTGGAGAATACGCAATTAATAGCGTTCCTCGAATGACTATTAAAGCAGCGTTAAACGAAGTAAAAGATAACTTTAATTACAGCGGTGGCTTTGAAGTTACAATTTTTGCACCAGACGGAGAGGAATTGGCCAAAAAGACATATAATAGTCGCTTAGGGATTATAGGTGGGATATCTATTTTAGGTACAACTGGTATAGTTGAGCCTATGAGTGAAGATGCGATTATTGACACAATTACGGCCGAAATTAACGTTAAATATATGGAGGGTAAAAAATATCTATTAATGACACCTGGAAACTATGGGCAAGATTTTATAGATGAGAGGTTTACAATAGATAAGCAGTTGCCTATAAAATGCAGCAATTATATAGGACATGCTATAGATTATGCATATAATATAGGTTGTGAGGGGATTTTAATAATAGGACATGCTGGAAAAATGTTTAAATTAGGTTGTGGCATGTTCAATACGCATTCAAAGTACGGAGATTGTCGGGTTGAAATTGTGGCAACATACGCTGGGTTATGTGGAGCAAATGAGGAAGTTATACGAAGTATTATAAATTCAGTTACCGTAGATGAAATGTTACGTATAGTAGATGAACATAACATACCGGTGATGGATTATATAATGAATAGAATTTATTTTCACATTAACCAAAGAGTATTTAGTAAAATTGAGGTAGAAGCAATTGTATTTACAAATAAATATGGAATAGTTGGAGAAACCAAAAATGCAAACCAACTATTAGAAAAAATCGTGAGGTATTAATTATGATAAATTTTGTTGGAGCAGGACCAGGTGCCGTTGACTTAATAACAGTTAGGGGACAAAAGCTATTATCGCAAGCAGATGTAATAATTTATGCAGGTTCATTAGTAAATAAACAATTATTAGATTATAAAAAAGAAGGTTGCGAAGTACATGATAGTGCCTATATGACATTAGAAGAAGTAGTTGCAGTAGTAAAATCCGCAGAAAGTGAAAATAAAATGACTGTAAGATTGCACACTGGGGATGCAAGCATATATGGTGCTATTCGTGAACAAATGAGAGAATTTGATAAGTTAGGATTTCAGTATAAAGTAACGCCAGGGGTCAGCTCATTTTGTGGTGCAGCGTCTAGTTTGAATGCAGAATATACATTACCAGAAGTTTCTCAATCTGTAATAATTACTAGAATGGCAGGAAGAACACCAGTGCCTGAAAGAGAATCAATTCGTTCATATGCAGCACATCAAACTAGTATGGCTATTTTTTTAAGCACAGGACTTTTAGAAGGTTTAGTAGAAGAGTTAATCTCAGGAGGATATAGTAAAGATACAAAGGCGGCAATAGTCTATAAAGCTACTTGGGATGATGAAAAAATTGTAAGATGTACTGTATCTACTTTGGCACAATCTGCAAAAGATAACGATATAACTAAGACGGCTTTAATACTAGTCGGAGAATTTTTAGGAGAAGCATTTGAAAGAAGTAAATTATATGACCCAAGTTTTACAACCGAATTTAGAGAGGGTGTTTGATGAGAGTAAATATATTTTCATACTCTGATAAAGGTTCAAACTTAGCAGTTATACTTGCTAGCTTATTTGATGATGTGAGATGTTACTCAACACATAAAAGTCATGATGATATAACATATGTTAAATCAAGCATAAGTCAGGTGCAATTAGAATTTGATAATTCAGATTTGATGATATTTGTAGGAGCGACGGGCATTGCGGTGCGTTCAATCGCTCCTTGTGTAAAAAACAAAACTACAGATCCAGCATGTATTGTTATAGATGAATGTGGTAATTTTGTAATATCACTACTTTCAGGGCATATAGGCGGTGCAAATGATTATACGCATATAATTGCTGATAAAATTAATGCTGTACCTGTTATTACTACGGCGACAGATGTTAATAATAAATTTGCTGTGGATAGTTTTGCAAAAAAGAATAATTTGGCTATATCAGATATGAAAATAGCTATGCAAATTTCAAGCACCATTTTAACTGAGAATGTATCTATAGAATTTGATGATGATATTATAATGAAAAATTCTATAGGTAATGGCTTGGTAATAGATGGTGATAATAAGCTGGGCATTTATGTTGGATATAAAAAGATATTGCCGTATAAAACTACGCTTAATTTAATACCTAATAATTTAATTGTAGGTATTGGGTGTAAAAGAGGCACATCTAGCGAGCAAATAGAAAAATTGTTTCTAGCAGTTACAAAAGATATAGATATTAGAGCTATACAATCTGTTGCTTCAATTGATTTAAAACAAAATGAATACGGGCTATTATCGTTTTGTGAAAAGTACAATTTGCATATAAACTTTTATTCTGCAGAGGAGTTAAATCAACTTGAAGGTGATTTTAGTGGTTCACAATTTGTTAAGAAAATTACAGGCGTGGATAATGTATGCGAAAGATCAGCCATGATTTATGGTCATAAAATTATTAAGAAAAAAACAAGTGCCGCTGGTGTGACAATTGCAATTGCCCTAAAACAAAAGGAGGTAAAATTTTGATATATGTAGTAGGAATAGGACCAGGATGTTATGAGCAGATGACTATAAATGCAATCAATGCATTAGAAAATAGTGATGTAATAGTAGGGTATCATGTATATATAGATTTGATAAAAGAGAGATTTGCGGACAAAGAATTTTACCAAACACCTATGATGGGTGAGGTTGATAGATGTAAAAAAGCTATAGAAATTGCTAAGACTGGTAAAACAGTTAGCGTAATAAGTAGCGGAGACAGTGGAGTATATGGAATGGCGACTCTTGTATATGAGCTTGCAGAAGCTGATATTGAGATAGAAGTTGTAGCTGGAGTTACGGCAGCTCTTAGTGGAGGAGCAGTTTTAGGAGCTCCAATAGCACATGACTTTAGTTTAATTAGCCTAAGTGATTTATTAACTCCATACCAATTAATAAAAAAGAGAATTGATGCCGTTAGTTCAGCAGATATGTGCATAGTAATTTATAACCCATCATCTAAAAAACGCTCAGCTTATCTTAGTGAATGCGTTGATATAATAATTAAAAATCAAGGTGAAGATATTGTATGTGGTGTGGTTAGAAATATAGGGCGAGAAAATACAGAGTATAAACTTATGACTCTAAAAGAACTTAAAGATTACCCAGTAGATATGTTTTGCACAGTATTTATCGGAAATAGCCAAACCAAAATTATTAATAATAAAATGATTACTACAAGGGGATATAAAATTGTATAAAATTTGTGTATTTGCAGGAACAAGTGATGGGCGAGAACTTATAGATTTTTTGCAACAATATAAGTTTGATATTACAGTTTGTGTGGCAACGGAATATGGAAAGCATTTACTAAATGATGATATCAAAGTAAGAGATGGGAAAATGGATATAGAATGCATGAGAGAGTTTTTTGTAGATCAAAAGTTTGATACTATACTAGATTGCACTCATCCATATGCCCAAATCGTAACTGAAAATATATATATGACTTGCAAAAATTTAGGTATAGAATACTTACGCATTAATAGAGAAGATTCTCAACTAGATGATTGTGTTCAAGTTAATACTGTAGAAGATGCGGTAGAATATCTAAAAAGTACAACTGGTAATATTTTATCTACAATAGGCTCAAAGGAACTGCATAAATTTGCAGACTGTGGGTATATAGATAGAATGCATGTAAGAGTGTTACCGTTTGAAGAATCCTTAGAGCTATGTAAAAAAGCAAATATTCCGTCTTCTAATATAATTGCTATGCAAGGGCCATTTACGTATGAACTGAATTACGCCTTAGTAAAAGCTTTAGATATTAAAGTTATTTTAACAAAAGATAGCGGTACAGTAGGAGGATTTTTAGAGAAGTTACAAGTTGCAAAAGATGCAAATATTAAATTAGTAGTAATAAATAAACCTCAGCAAAAAACAGGTTATACGTTGCAGCAAATAAAGCAGATAATTGAAAATAAGGCTAAAGTTTTTGTAGTGGCCTTAGGAGTTGGAGCGTTAGATTTTTTAACTCCACGAGCAAAAACGATATTACAAAATGCTGATGTAATTATAGGAGCTAAACGTGCTATAGCAGAAGTTTCTTCTATAGTAGAAGATAAGCAATTAATAGCAGAGATAGATACTGATAAAATTGTAGAGCATATAAATGCAACAGATGCAACCAATAAAACTATAGCAGTCATCTTTACAGGTGACGTTGGTTTTTATAGTGGGGCTGCTAAATTACGAGAACGAATTCCAAATGTTGTTTCGATATGTGGCATAAGCTCTCCAATATATTTAGCAGCAAAGCTGAATATGCCGTGGGAAGATATCAAGTTAGTTAGTATGCATCAACGTAAGAATAATATTATTGCTAATATAAAGAGATATCATAAAGTATTTGCTCTATTAGGTGGACAAAATACAGTTACATCTTTATGCGAATTACTACTAAGCTATAAGATTGAAGTGAAAATTTGTGTAGGCGAAAATCTTTCATATGATAATGAAAAGATAACAATAGGTACTCCTGCTACGCTTAAAAACCAACAATTTAGCTCGCTTTCT
>MDJN01000167.1 GCA_001995005.1 Candidatus Parepulonipiscium sp. PG-Nun2H_MBin03
TGACTATATATTTGTTAAACATACCTAATATACACATAAGTCTTCGTTTTTTCGCACAATACGTGCAGGGTTTCCTACGGCAACTACTTCTTCTACTATATCTTTAATTATTACCGAACCCATTCCTATAATACATTTATTGGAGATTTTAACTTTCTCTTTTACCTTAACTCCTGCTCCTAGGTAACATAAATCTCCTATTACAACATTTCCTCCAATAAAAGAATGCCCACTAATTACCGAGTTAGCTCCAACCCGCACGTCATGTCCTAGTACAACACTAGATATTCCAATCAAAGTATTATGCCCTATTGTTACATTTATTCCTACAAATGTTCCTTCTGATATAATACAGCCTTCTTTTATATTTAAATAGTCATGTATATAAACACGCGGATGTATTAATGTGGCTAGTTCATATTTCATCTCTTTAACTTTATCGTATAATAACTTTCTATATTTAGGCTCTCCCACTGCTATAACAATTTTTGCTTGGTCAGCTTTATATGTGTTTCTAAATTGCTCAAAAGTATATACTTGTTCTTTAATTAACGTTTTGCTATCATAATCGTTTATAAATATAATCTTATTCCAAAAGTTTAATTTATATTGCTCTATTTGTTTAGCTAAAATAAATATATCTTTCCCCAATCCACCATTACCATAAATTGCAAGTATCATATCGTCTCCATTATCATAATTTTATTGAATATATTTTCTAAATCTGCAGCTGTTTTTTCTTTAGGTATTTCTATCTCTACCTTAATATATTCTTTTGCTAGTTTAGCCTGACTTTCGTAGTATTTTCTATCTATTATATACCTTTTAATAATTGTGCTATAATCTTTTATTTCTTTACATATAAACTCATCGGGTACATAGTCACTGACATCACCAGAGCCTAATGTTATAACTGGTATGCCAACTTTCATGGCTATCAGTGCTCCTCCTGCTCCTCCTTGCGTAGGAGGATTTACAAATAAATCTATAGCTTGAATATTATTTTGCAAATCACTTTCATATCCTATATAAACTAATTTTTCTTTAATGCGACTAAATTTATTTAGTACTTTTTCATCTATATCACTTATGCCCATTGTCACAATTCTAACTTGGCTAAAATTAGCAATTATATAATCTATTTCTTGTAGCATTTGTTCACTAACATCATACTTCAGTCTGTTTCCTATTATACCTATAACAAAATTTTCTGCTTTAAAGCCTAGATAATCTTTATTTACTTTGCGTGTAGGCTTGAATATATTCCACGCATATAATTTAAAATCAAATATATATTTATTTTCACTTAACAAATCTCTTCTCACGCTTTGACAATACTCAGAATTTTGTTTAAAGTAAGTTATCACATAATCCGCAGTCGTTATTGGCATAGTTTCAAAAAAAGTCATTGCAGCAAATTTGGTAAATTCTTTACATATCTCCGCTACTACAGAATTAAAGCAAATCATCCCCAGTACTATAGCTGGTTTCTTACCTATTATATAATCTAAGGCAATCTTAATGTTATCCAACATATCAGCATCTAAATTCACTTGCAATCCCTTGTACATATATCCATTTATATCAACTTCAAATACTCCATCTAGTTTATGTTCTTGTCTAGTATAGTAGTCAATATCCCAAATCGGACTTACTTTATCCCTCTGTGCTAGTATACATGCATTTACTATATATACTTCCTTGCCTAAATGCTCCTCTAATAGCCTAGCTAAATGATGTATTATTTGTGACGGTGCATGTGCCGTCGGTAATAGTCTAAACATATCTGTAACCATTACTATTACATTTGAGTCAGATCTGTAATCTTGTGGAAATTCAAACTGTAATTCTTTTTTTAATCTTTCTAATATTCGTTCATAAAAATAGCATTGGTTTTTATATTCAAATTTCTTAACTATATTATCTCTAAACTCTGCTAAACATATTTGCGTATAAATTTGTATAGTAATATCAATTGCAAAATATTCTTCTATCAAAATTTGCTTCATGGTAGTAACTATATACGGGTCTTTACTAATATTATACAATTCAAATAATATATCTACATACTTAGTGTCTTGTGTTTTTTTAAATAGGTTAGCAATTTTATCTATGTCACACCTATCCTCGTTAAATACTTCTAATGCATCATATCCTCTTAATATTTGTATAACTAAATCTTTTTGCATACTAACTTCCTATAAAGATATCTTTTCTACTTCATCTAACATATATTTCATAAATTGCACACCATCTTCTGGTGCATATGTGTTATTTGTCACTAATTTCTCTATATCTTCTTGCTTAGATTTATAAAATTCTTTATCCAGTACATATTTTCGCACAACTTCTACATATTCATCTAATTGTGCTGTAAAATCTGAACCTATGTTCATTTCTACATCACATTTTGGTAAAGTTACCACTGGCACTCTCTCAGATAATGCCATAATAGCGGCCATTCCTCCTCCTTTTCTAGGTGGATTTAAGTATAAATTACACATACTTAAAGCACGCTTTAAATTTTTCTGGTAACCCAATATAGTTGAATTTTCTAATATATCTAAATTGTTATAAAAGTAAGTGTATTTTTCAAACTCTCCTATTATTACAAAATGTACCCTGCTATCTATTTTTAATATATCTTCTAGCATTTTTGTATATTCAGGTGTTAACTCAATTTCTAGTCTATTTCCCACTAATGCTATTGCAAAGCAATCTGGATCTATGCCATATTCTTGTTTTAAGGCTGGTATAGGTAATCTATTGTAATTAAACTTCGGCAAAGGTTTAACTATGAAATGCTTTTTCTTATGAGTAAAATATTTGATTTTCGCTGCATCGCCCATCATATATTTTTCAACTAATATATTTTCAGCTATGCAAATAGGTATTTCTGAGCTTAACGTATCAACAACAACTTTTGTAAAATTGCTGCATACATCTCCAATGATACTTCTTTCCCCTATAACTAGTACCAGCTCTGGTTTAATATAATAGATATAGCTAAGCAAACTCTTCATTTCATCTAGCGTATAATTATTATTATCAGCTTGATAACTAGATACAGTCTCACCACTATTTAATTTTATTTTATTAATTCCATTTAAGTTATCCTCTGAATAACTCGCAGTACCTGCAGTAAAAAACTTGGTATATTTGGGCAACTCTTGCGTTATTGCCATCGTAACTTTTTTATTAAAATTCTTTTGCAAGGTGCCACCATAGTAGTCAGCCCTTGCTGTAGGAGCGTGAGTTGAGGCCAAAAATTGATGCACTAATATTACTACAGTATCTTTAGTTGGAATGTACGGCTTAAATATATTTATGTCTATTTCTTCTATAAATCTCTTATATAGCTTTTGATAGTAAAAATAATCTTTTTTATAGTCTAGATAAGTATTATCTCTAAAAAACTTAATTACAACTTGCCTATATATATTCTGTGTAAACATATATGGCAGTTGTTTATTTTGTATTATTTCCAGCATAAAAGTTAAGCATTGAATGTTTTTGGTATCTTCATAAAATTTTGAGGCTAGCATAATTTGAATTAGCAGTTCTCCTTTTGAATAACTTGCTAGATCTGATAAAAAATCTGCCACCCCTTGGTCTGTCTGGGGATAGCTATCACATATTGCATCAGCTTGCTCTTGTGTTATTTTGTCTGGAGATATAATCTGATTATATAGTTCATTTACAGTCATCTAACCTAATCCTTTCTTACGTTATATAATTCTACCTATATTAACACAATAAATTAGAACTTTCAACGGTGTCGATTGTTATATTTTAATACGGTACTTGCTCTATTTTATCAACTATATATTTTATCTGTTCCACCGTATCTGCAGGGGCTAATGAATTATTTCTAACTAATTTTTCTATATCTTTTAATTTATATTTATAAAATTCTTTATCAGTTATATATTTTCTTACAATATCTACGTATTCTTCAAGTTGTGCCGTAAAATCTGAGCCTATATTCATCTCAACATCGCATTCTGGTAAAGTCACAACCGGCACTCTTTCAGACAATGCCATTACAGCGGTCATTCCTCCTCCTTGTCTCGGTGGATTTAGATATAAATCACACATACTTAAGGCACGCTTTAACCTCTTCTGATAGCCTAATAAAGTAGAGTTTTCTAATATATCTAAATTGTTATAAAAGTAAGTGTATTTTTCAAACTCTCCTATTATTACAAAATGCACCCTACTATCTATTTTTAATATATCTTTAAGCATTTTTGTGTATTCAGGTGTCAATTCAAGTGCTAGTCTATTTCCAACTAATGCTATAGCAAAACAATCAGGGTCTACGCCATATTCTTGTTTTATGGCAGGGATCATTAGTTTATTATAATTAAATTTAGGCAATCGTTTAGTTATAAAGTTTTTCTTCTTATGCTCAAAATAAGCTCTCCTCGCCTTATCACGTAGCATATATTCGTCTACTAATATATTTTTTGTCATACAAATAGGTATTGCTGAGCTTAATGTATCTATAGCCACTTTTGTAAAATTACCGCATATATCGCCAATAATGCTTCTTTCACCAACTATTAACACTAGCTCTGGTTTTTGCCTGTAGATAAACTCAATGGTTTTTAACATTTCATATAAATTATAATTACTATTATCCGGCTGATAACTTAATATCATTTCTCCTGAGAATAATTTCATCTCTCTAAAACCGTTAAAAGTATCTTCTGTATTACTTTGTGCTGAATCTACAAACATCTCTGTATGTTTAGGTAGTTCTTGTGTTATTACTAATATAACTTTTTTATTTAAGTATCGTTGCAATATAGTAGCATAGCTGTCAACTCTTGCTGTTGGGGCATGAAAGTGGCTTAAAAATTGTTGAACTATTATTACTATTGTATTTTCATCTGGAGTATACTTAGCATAGCGACTAAGGTCCACTTCTTTTATAAATCTATTATATAGTTTTTGATAATAAAAATAATCTTTTTTATAATCTATATAATTATTATCCCTAAAAAATTTTATTACGATTTGCCTATATATATTTTGGGCCACCATATATGGAAGTTTTGCGTCCTGTATTTGTTCTAGCATAAAGGTCAAACATTGCACATTCTTAGTTTCTGCATAAAACTTAGATGCAAGCCTTATTTGCAACACCACATTACCCGCAGAATATGTCAACAAATCCGCCAGAGCGTTTGAAACACCGTGGTCTGTATATTCGTATTTTTTACATAATTCATCTTCGCATTCTTCGGTAACTTCACCTTGTGATAATATTTGGTGATATAGTTCATTCACATTCATAAATTGAGTCCTTTCTTGCCTAATCTAGTTTAATATGATTGATACAAAGTGTACCATGTTAAACTAGTATTTTCAAGATACGTTTAATTTATTTGTCTTATACATTTTATCAATGTCCACTATTTCTTCTAGCTCTTCTATAAGTTCTTGTTGCTTATTTATAGTCTGGCTTTTAAGGACTAAACTTTCTTTTAAGTGTCTATTTTCTATTGATAATTTTTTATTTGTCTCATTTAATTTGTTTGTAGTACTCTCTAGTGAATATTGGTTTATAATATAATCTTTTACTATTATCATAACTTCTGATTTATAAGCAGTTATATCAGTAAAAATCGCAAATATAACCATAAACAGTACTATACCTACATTTATTCCTAAATGAACTATATTTGAGCCTTGTATAAAATATAATATTGTATGTATAGCAAGTATAACTAACATAAGCATTTGCACTTTTTTGCTACTATTTTCTATAAAGCTATACTTAAAGTGGCCGATATAATCTTTCCTTATCCTTCTTAAAATATATAAATCAATGTCTGCTCCTGTTGGATTTAAAGTTTTAATATCGTTATATTCTTTTACAAGATTATCAATAAATTCTATTTCCTTATAAGACTTGTACACTTTTTTGTTAGTGTATATTATGATGCTATTATGTAAGTGTTTAAAGTATGCTCCTAGCATGTTAACCATTAAAACATATAACCCACACAGTAAAATATTTGTACATAAAAAAAGTATAATCATAATTTTCTCCCCTTTATCTAAAGTATTTATTATAATTATACCATTATTTTACAAAATTTCAACTAGTTTTTATATATTTTCTAACATTTTTTCGATAATAGATAACGCGTTTTTTGCAGCAAGCTCCGTAAACTCTGCAAAATTGACATCAGCATTACTATCTGCTGTATCAGAGATTGCACGGATTATAACAAATGCAACATTATTTAAAAAGCAAGTATGGGCAATTGCGGCACCTTCCATCTCTGCACAATAAGCTGTAAATGTATTATATATATCTGTTTTAACATCAATACTTGCAACAAATTGGTCACCACTTGCTATTGTACCAATATAAACTTTATTTTTTCCTATAACACTGTTTGCACTCTCTTGTGCTATCTGTATCAATTTGCTATCTGCATCAAAAAACGATTTATTCATCCTAGGTATAAATCCACGTGGATCCCCAAAAGCCGTCGTATCCATATCATGGTGAACTGTATTTGTTGATATAACAATGTCTCCTATGTTAATATCTGGGTGCAATCCACCTGCAACACCTGTATTTATTATGCAACTTACGTCAAATAAGTCTACTAATATTTGTGTACAAACTGCAGCATTTACTTTACCTATGCCACACCTTACAACAACTATATCTGCATTATTAAAGCTGCCACATATAAATTCCATCTGAGCTTTTTTTACTGTATTTGTAATATTCATGCATCTTTTCAGGGCGATTACTTCTTCTTCCATCGCACCAATAATCCCTATTTTTCCCATAACTCCTCCTGGCTCTAAACTTTTTTACAATTATATCTTTTCTAATACTAAATTGCAAGGACAAATTGTGCAAAAACCTTAATTTTATTATAGTATGAGGAATATGCCTACTAAATTTCGCATATGATTAAACAAGTGTTAGTTTTAAGGGGGGCCTTTTCTTGAAACCATATATTGAAGAAAGAGCCGTAAAAGCTGCTAATTTTATAATTAGCAAAAATGCTACAGTAAGAGAAACTGCAAAACAATTCGGAATTAGTAAAAGTACCGTGCATAAAGATGTAACAGAAAGACTAGAGAAAATAAACCCAAAACTTGCTATGGAAGCTAGGCAAATCTTAGAGTTAAATAAAGCTGAAAGACATTTAAGAGGTGGACTTGCAACTAAGGAGAAGTATTTAGGTGGAATGAAATAATAAAAAAACATGCTAGTTATTATTAACTGGCATTTTTCAAAGTGGAAAGGATGATTTTATGGCTGGTATAAAAAGCCTTTTTCTAAAAAAGTTACTTAATTTTTCCATATCCGAAGATAGTGATGGCTTTTTAAAATTACATGCTAAAAGCTTAGCAAAACTAGAAGATGATAACGAAGTGTATGCAGATAAAATTATAAGTCTACTTCAGCTAATAAAAGGAATACAAACTATAAACTTAGATAAGAAAAATTGCTTTATAGATATTAAATATGATTCAAATGTAATATCTGTACAAAATATAATAAAATATATCGATGTAATAATTGACGTTATTTCAGATAATTTATCTCTTATTAGTAATTCTAATACTGCTGAAGTTGATACTCTTCTAGGCACTTTAAATGATGATTTGCAACAGCGTGCCAAAAAAATCGGTATATAGAACATCATATGAAAAGGCTATCACACTAATTTTTCTTAGTGCGACAGCCATAATTTTATAGATCATCTAACATTGCATTAATTGCAAATTGGTTATCTACTATAGCATCAAATGGTGCTCTTACGTCCAGCTCACCTGCTATTTCCATAACATTCATTAACATATCTAAGCTTTGTTCTGTCATAAATGGGTCACTATTCCAAGCATCAATATCTTTATATCTTTGCACTACAGTAGTTAAATCTTCAATACTTAATTCTGTAAACTGTGGTGAAATAACCTCAGCTATTGTACTTGCGTCATTTTCTGCCACAAATTGTTGACCTTTATATATTGCATTTGTAAAGCTTTGAATTACCTTTGGATTATCTTCAATATAGCTATCTAATGCACTATAAGCAGTGTATGGTATCTCTCCTGACTCCGCTCCAATTGATGCAACTATATATCCTGCACCTGATTGCTCAACCTGAGTTGCAAGTGGCTCAAATAATGTTACATAATCACCTTCACCACCAATAAAAGCACCTGCCATAACATCAAATGCAATATCAGACCTTACATTAGCCTCTCCAGAAGCCACATCTTCACCTATTTTAACTCCATTGTGTTGTACCACATATTCAAGAGTCATAAAAGGAACTCCGCCTTTTCTTCCTCCTAATATATCCGCCCCTGATAAGTCACTAAATTTAAAGTCTGGTTCTTCCACACGACTTAATAAAAAACTGCCATCTCTTTTTGTAAGTTGAGCAAAGTTAATTGCGTAATCTGGGCTACCTTGGGTATATACATAAATTGAAGCTTCAGGTCCCATAAGACCTACTTGCACTTCCCCTGAAAGTAATGATGCCATAGTTTTATCTGCACCTTGTGCACCTAGTAACGTTACTTCAAGTCCTTCTTCTTCAAAATATCCATTTTCTATCGCCACGTATTGTGGTGCATAAAATACTGAATGCGTAACTTCTGCTATATTTACAACTATTAACTCTTCTTCTGCATCCTGACTTACTTCTGTTGTAGTTTGTGGTGCTACGTCTGGTGTACAGCCAACACCCACAATTGCCATGCTAGTAATTAATGTGTATAATAATGTTCGTTTTAGTTTCATATCCACACCTCGTAAATTATAAATGTCTTTTATTTTTATACATATAGCATAATCACAAGGCTTATTTATTGTTACAGTTTTGAAGAATTATTTTTTGCATTATACCATTTTTCAATCAAATTTACCATTTGGTACATAAGCATTGCACATATCGCAAGCACCACTACACCCATCATTACAAGGTCTAATCTAAATACTTGCCCACCATATACTATTAAATAACCTATGCCATAGCGTGATACCAAAAACTCCCCTACTATTACCCCTACCCAAGAGAGTCCGATATTTATTTTTGTAATATTAATTATATTACCTATATTAGACGGCAATATCAGCTTGGTTAAAATTTGGTACTTAGTCGCCCCAAAGCTTTTTAACATTTTAATTTTATCCTCTTCTACATTAATAAAATAGTTATATGCAGATAATATAGTCGTAACTAATGAAATTGTAATTGCTATTACTATAATACCCTTAATCCCAGGGCCTACCCAAACAATTAGTATAGGTGCTAGGGCTGTTTTTGGCAGTGCATTTAATACTACTAAAAACGGATCTGCTATTTTTGCCAATGTCTCTGATAACCATAATAGTATGGCTATCAATATGCCTAAAGTAGTGCCTATGACAAAGCCTAATACTGTTTCCCATACTGATATTCCAACGTGCGTAAATATAGAGCCATCTTGTAGGTATTTCATAAATAAAGTAAATATGGCACTCGGGCTGCTTACTAAAAATGTATTTATCATTCCTAACCTTGCAAGCACTTCCCACAAAACAATACTTCCTAATAATATTAGTGTTTGAATTAATATTACTGTATATTTATTACGCTTTTGTTGTCTTAAGTAATTGTTAAAACCGTTGCTATTTTGCATAAATTTCAAGCTCCTTCCATAGCTTATCAAAATAGTTTTTAAATTCTGGTGCATTACGTGATGTTAATGGAGTTCTCTCCCCGTCTACAGTAAGCTCTATTTGATAAGTATTTTTAATTGTTGCTGGTCTTTTTGATAGTACTGCTATTGTGTCTGACATAGCTATAATTTCTGATATATCATGGCTTACTAGAATTGCATCTTTATTCTCTTGCTTAATTATTTTGTATATATCATCGCTTACAATTAAGCGAGTTTGATAATCTAGTGCCGAAAAAGGTTCATCTAATAATAAAATATCAGGGTCGGTTGCCAATGTTCTAATCAATGCCACTCTTTGACGCATACCTCCTGAAAGTTCTCGTGGAAATCTATTTCTAAAGTCCCATAAATCATATACTTTAAGCAATCTATCAATTTTTTCTACTGCTTCTGTTGTTATCTTTTTTTGTATCTCAAGTCCAATCATAATATTGTCTTTAATTGTTCGCCACTCTAGCAAATTATCTTTTTGAAACATATATCCAATTTTGCCGTTTACTATAAGTTCTCCAGAAGTCGGCTTTAATAAATTAGTTAATATGTTTAAAATGGTAGATTTTCCACTGCCCGACGGGCCTAGTATTCCTAATACTTTACCTTTTTCTAACGTAAGGTTTAAGTTTTTAAGCACAACTATTTCTCCTTCATTTGTGTAAAAACTTTTTGAAACGTCTATTAACTCGATAATTGGTTGCATATCTTCACCTCTTAATTATTAATATAAAAGTAATCCACTGACGTTATATTCAACATTGTGCAAAAGGTTTTATAATAAAGAATTCATATTTTTAGGACTTGTCTCATATTTTTAAATAAGAGTAAAGAAAAAGAGAGAGGAGTTTTTTTATGAGCAAAAAAGCGTTAGTTGTGGGAACACTCATTCTTACAATTGCAAGTTTTATTACTAGGATATTGGGTTTTATATTTAGAATATTTCTATCAGACGTAATGGGTGCTGAAGGGATGGGACTTTATCAGCTGATTTTTCCTATATATATGCTTGCGTGGGCTTCTGCTAGTGCTGGTGTGTCGCTCGCAGTTTCCAAAAAAGTGGCAGAATATAATGCACAAAAGTTATATCAAGATTCAATACGTACACTAAAGTGTGCAATAGTTTTAGCAGTAGGTATTTCGGTGCCGATCTCATTGTTTTTATTTGCCTTTCATGAGCCGATATCAATTTATTTTATGCACGCTCCAGATACATCTTTATCCATTATGTTATTAGGGACTTGCCTACCATTTATGGCAACATCTTGTTGTATACGTGGATATTTTCAAGGCAGACAAGAGATGACTATTCCTGCTGCTGCTCAAGTTATCGAGCAATGTGCAAGGATGATAATTATTTATTTAATCGCTGGAAAAATGGTACCATACGGATTATCTTATGCCTGTGCAGCTGCAATGATAGGCCTTTGTGGTGGCGAAGTTGTATCTTGCCTTTTCACAATTTTTATGTACAAGTTAAGCAAAAGAAAGCTAAACTTAAAGCCGGCAACAATCGGATATGCCACAGCATTTAATTCAATATTTATTATGTCACTACCTATTACTGCAAACCGATTTTTAACTTCTGCATTACATTCAATCGAAAATATCTTAATACCTATACAGTTACAAAACTATGGTCTTACATCTAGTGAGGCACTTAGCATGTATGGTATGTACTCTGGTATGGCAATGCCACTGCTGCTTTTCCCGTCAATGTTAACAGGGTCTTTATCAGTTGCACTTATCCCTGCAATATCAGAAGCTAGAGCAAGAAATAATACTTATCAACTTAAAAAGACTGTTGGTTTGTCTATCCAATTCTCATCTATCATAGGGATTGGGGCATGCGGTTTATTTTTATCACTTAGCGATGCCATTGCGATGGCAACATATAATATTAAAGAAGTAGGTTACATATTGCAACTGCTTGCTATGATTTGCCCATTCTTTTATTTGCAAAACATATTAACTGGCGTATTAAATGGGTTAGGGTTACAAAAAATGACTTTTAAAGGAAATATTGTAGCTTCTATACTATGTATTATTCTTATATTCGTATTGGTACCACGCTCTGGTATACTAGGCTTTACACTAGCTTTACTTGTACAAGCAGGATTTGCCACTTGTTATCATCTATATCATTCACTTGCCTCAATCGAGCTACCAGTTGATATCGTTGGGTGGATAATAAAACCAGCTTTAGCTATAACATTAGGTGGTGTAACTATCTCGTATTTATACGAGAATTTCCTAAGCGTAATATTTTCCGTACGTATTGCTACACTAATAGCAATATCTTTACTAGGTGGATTTTATATCCTATTCTTATTTGCATTTAAGTGCGTTACAAAAGACGATATAAAAATGTTTATAAAATAATAAAAAAATGTGGCCTGTGCATATGCATCTAGCCACGTTTTTTAT
>MDJN01000168.1 GCA_001995005.1 Candidatus Parepulonipiscium sp. PG-Nun2H_MBin03
AAGCGTAAATACTATAGTATGAGGAAGCCCTATAGTTGACAAGAAATTAGCCACTGCTCCTGCAAATATTTGAGCCGGTGTCACATAACCGCTTGCCGCTGCCTCTCCACTGGCAAATGATGCTACTGCTATAAGAGCAATTACTGCAAGTAATGATTCTAATAACATAGAACCAAATGACACAGGTAGCATATGCTTTTCATTCTTAATTTGCTTAGATGAAGTTCCAGAAGATACCAGTGAATGAAACCCTGATACTGCACCACACGCAATTGTTACAAATAAGAACGGAAACATACTAAGCCCATTTACATTAAACGATGTAAACGCTTGTAAATTTATTGTTGGATTTGAAACAAATACCCCCAACACTGCTGCTGTGATCATAGCTACTAATAAATATGAGTTTAAGTAATCTCTTGGTTGTAGCAATGCCCATACTGGTGTTATGGTAGCTATTGCTATGTATATAAATACTACTAAATGCCAGTTAGATGCATCTATAAAAATCGGATTATTAATTCCTAAATATATTCCTAAAATTAGTAGTCCAATTGCAATTGCTGTGTTAACCCATTTATTTAATTTTACATGCTTTAGTATAAGGCCTAGAATTACAGCTTCTACTATAAATATAAGTGATGTGGTTGCAACTGCTCCATTTGCCGTCACAAGCTCTCCTTCGTTATTTATTCCATCAAACGTTGCCGCCACAATATCTGCAAAAGCTGCGATAACTAATATACAAAATAGCCAACAAAAGATTAAAAACATTTTTTTGCCCAATCGTCCAATATATTTTTCTATAATATATCCTATTGTTTTACCTTTATTTTTTACTGATGCATACATCGCCACAAAATCTTGCACTGCACCGAAAAATATTCCACCAAAGACAACCCATAAAAATACTGGCACCCAGCCAAACATTGCCGCTTGTATCGGGCCATTTATTGGGCCTGCCCCAGCGATGGATGCAAATTGATGACCAAATACTATGTTTGCGTCTGCAGGCACATAGTCTACACCATCTTCTAATTCATATGCCGGAGTCTTCTTATCTTTATCCACTCCCCACGTTCTTTCTAACCATCTTCCGTAAAATAAATATGCACCACCTAGTGCTGCTATGGCAATAATCATAATAGTAACACCATTCATTTTTCATTCCCCCTTTAAAAACATCTCAAATATTTCTTTCTCAAATATTTCTTTACATTTGCAATTATATAACTTTATTCTTGCAAAAGCAAGCTTTTTTATTAAAAAAGTTAACATTTTTTTATTATTATTTGCAAAGTATAGCACACCAAAAAGCCCAGACAGAGTCTGGGCTTTACTACCTTGTGATAATATTCTATTTAAACAAAAATAAAATCAGTAGTCTATAGGATTAATCGCTAATTTAATCCTATATTTATTATGTGCATTTTTATTTATAATATACTAAGAATTCATATGAATTTTAATTTGGCTTACTTTATATCCTGTAGTTCTGCTTACAATTTCTTCTATTTGAGCAATTTGCTCATTTGTTAATTCTGCTTTATTTACTATTACATCAACGCTTGTATCGTCCATTCTTACATAAACTTCTTCAAATCCTTTTGCACGTAATAAAGATTCTGAGCCGTTTTCTTTCTCAATTTTTTCTTGTAATGCAAGTAAAGTTTGAGCAGCTTTTGACTTAGTCCCCTCGTCCACTGCAGTATTTGAGATGTACTCATTTAATTCTTCAATTTGTGAAGAACGTTGTTGCTCTCTTAGCATCTTTTCTTCTGCAAAATAACTTACGTTTACAACATTATTAGAAGCAGCTTCCGTAGCTTCTGTTATTTTTGATATAATAACTTCTTGGCCTGTAAGATTTGTAGTTCCTATCATTTCACTTAGTACTAAATCACTCTCATCAGCGTCTGGAGCCAATGTTAAAAAGTCTTGAAAATAGTCAATGTCTGTTACGTGTTCTACTACGTTTACTTGTTGATTTGTCGCCTCTTCTGTAAATGCAGCAACATCATCCGGTGTTGTCAATTGCAAATATCCTGCAATTGCTATCATAAATACTAACACCATAATAATTAATTGGTTTCGTCTAAATTGATACATGATATCCTCCTATTTCGTTTCCATTTTAAATACCGATACTTTATGTACTGGAATATTTAGTAATGATGATACCGCCTCTATTATTGCAGCTTTAATTGTGATATCATCTGCTCCGGTAGCTACAATTACTGCGCCTTCTATTTGTGGCATATCCTCTCTAATTACATAAGGTGTGCTTCCGCTTGCCAAAATTATCTTGTTTGAATTATCTTCTGATTGTATTGTACGTGTCCCTCCAGATGCATCTGTTTCCACAGTACTGTTTATAGTCTGATTTACATCTGTTGCCAACACCTTTTCTGATGAGCTTTTTAGTGTGATCATAACCTCAACGTCTCCTAAGCCGGCCACACCTTTTAAAATGTCTTCTAGCCTTTTTTCGACTTGTTGAGCATAATCAATCTCTTCATCAGTATTTTTATTAAACGTTTCTTGTGTAGACACTGACCCTATTGGAGGCAGTTGTTCTTCTTCCTTTTCATAGAGCATAGTAATTAAGATACCTATAATTGCACAACACAAGATTATAGCAATTGCCTTATTTTTTGGTATTTTATCTAATAATGTTTGTTTATTAGCCCCTTCTTTTGCTGCTTCTCTAACGCTTTGGTTTCTTGGATTTTTTTCTTCTGGCATATCTTTTACCCCTTTCATTTTACATCTTGTACTACTATATATATATTAACATTGTCCAAGTTATAGAAGTCACTTAGTACATTTTTTACTTCTTTTTGTAAATTTTGCTCGCTAATGCCGATGCTCTCGTCCTTTTCACCTATCTTAATTGTTGGTATCATAATTGCCGTATCCTCTTTTTTATGACTTAATGTTAAATCAATATCCGTAACATGCGGTGTATAATCTTGCATTTGTGCAGATACTGTTACATTTTCTACCACTAGCTCAAGTTCTTTTTCTATATTTTGAGTAATTTTTTGTGCCTCAATTTGTATAAAGCTCTCTTGCAACTGTTTTTCATAGCCTTCTATTTGTATCCCTTTATCTGTAACCAAATCAAACTGTTCTTGATAATAAGTTACATATTCATCATATGGCCCCCTTTCAAATATCCCTCCGTTTATTATAGGTGCAATCATATTATATATTACAATAAAACCTAAAATCAACTTAATATACTTTTTTAGATGAGAATTTGGAAAAATCATCTCTACTACAACTACAAATAACATAGTCCATATTAGCACTTGCATATAATCTATCATTTGCATCCCCCTACATCAAACTTGCACCAATGCTCATACAAATTGCAACGGCTAGTGTACACAGTATTGCAACAACGCCCACAATGCTCATCACAAACTCGCACCCTTTAGCTATGTCTGTTGCAATGTTTGCCATCTTCTTATCTCCAATCGGCTCAATTATTGCCCCTGCAAAATAGTACAGCAATGTATAGGCTAACATCTTAATTAGTGGCATAGATACAAGTAGTACTATCCAAACTATTACACCAAATCCAAACGCATTTTTTATCATCCCTGATATGCCGATAATCATATCTATAGCACCGCTCACAGCACTGCCCAATATCGGAATAAATTTAGCAGATAACGTAACTCCTACCCTTTTCATTGTTGTATCCACAAATGGTAACGACATTCTGTAAATTCCCATCAATGCAATGCTTGCAAAAAATATCGTCTTTAACATCCATTTGCTTATTTTATAATATAACTGGATGAATTTATCTATTTTAAACTCATCACTCATATTGCTGATAACTTGTAATACAATAATGCCAACAACGCTCGGTAACATCAAATTTTGTATAACAAATGTTATGACAGTAAGCCCAGTCACTATTATAGGTGAGAGTGCCGCAGACGTTGCAATATACCCAGATGATGCCATAAATGCCAGAATGGTTGGTAAAATTACAAGCATTATAGATTGCAGTGTTTCTATTGTGCTATAGGCCAAATCAACTACTAATATAAGTGACTGCATAAGACTATATAACACCACTATATTGCATACAAAAAATGCTACTTTAGTTGTATTATCCGATTCAAATGCCGAACTTAAATTACTTAGTATATTGCACACTATAATTATTAATATAAATCTGATTACCACACTTATGTATGTAAAAAACTCTCCTAATAACCTATTAACAATAAACCCTAAAATGTCTCCTAGTTGCCACCTTGACTGCCCACTTAATATAAGTGACACTTCTTCCCTTAAATCAAATTCACTAAGCTCCGGTACACTTTGTTGCAACTGCTGTTCTAACTTTTCTATCTCTTCCCAATTAAACATCTCAAGTTGTATTCTTATAACTTCATCTGCATTTATAGAATCACTAGCAAAGCAATTTGTACTAAAAAAGCACCACATTAAAATTACTACCAATTGTATTTTCTTTTGCATCCTGACCCTCCATTAGAGTAAACCGGTTATCAGTTCTATAAGTGCTAAAATCACAGGAGCTGCTACAACAAAAATCATAACTTTAGCCGCAAATTCTATCTTTTTACCAATCCCCTCTTCATCCGCATCGTCACATAGTTGATAGGCAAACTCTGCTATATATGCTATCCCTATAATCTTGAAAATAATCGTTAAGTATGTGCTGTCCATATTTATTTTATTAGCCAGTTCACGTATTATAGAAAAGATAACATCAAGTTGTGAACATGCCACCATAAAAATAGCCAGCCCCACCAGCATTCTTACATATATCTCTTTATCACTCTCTATCTCAATCAAAAACTTGCACAATATCACTCCTATAGCCGCAAAGCTTACTATTTGCAAAATGTTCATTTTTGACCACCGCCCTTAAAATGTGAAAAATGTTTGCACAGATTCAAAAAAGTTTGCTATCTCTGTTACCATAAACATAAGCAGTATCAAAGTTCCGATAATCCCCACGTAAGATGCTGCATCTTTCATATCAGCCCCTTTTAATAATTCTTGTACCGCCCACATGCCTAGGCACAATCCTGCTACCTTAAAAATTAATGTCAGTTCCATTTTTATTCCTCCCTATATTAATACAATAACTATTGATAGCCCAACTAAAATACCAATCCCTTTATACAGTTTACTTTGCTTTTCATACCTAATCGTCGCCTCATCTGCTTTTCGCCTCAGCTTGCTGATAACCCAGTCTATATTGTTTTTTTGCAATTCCCTGTCAATATGTCCTGCAACAGAACCAAATGACTCTAGTATTTTATAGTCATCTTCCTTAAGATGTAAGCTGCCACTCACTTCTACTATAGACTGTTTCCACATCTTCATTGTGTTCACCTCGTCTTTTTGTGCTAGTTTATATGCAAATATATTAAATAGCTTGTCCACTCCGAACCCAGTTATATCCGCCACTTCTTCCAATGCATAAATTAACGGCGTTAGCTTATAATCTATCTCCGATTTTAAAATCTCTAACCCTTTAATAAGCTCTTCTAGTTGCAATATTCTCTTATTTTCATAGTTATCATACAAAAATCCTGCAAGTGTGCAAGATGATAAAATTAGAACTAATCCTAAAACTCCCATAACACCCACCTACCCTATTGTATTAAAATTGTTATTTACATCTAATATAGCCTCCACAGACCCTACATGCGGCCTATTAGAGAGTATTACAATGCGTCCAAAAAGCTTTCTGTCTATCATATCTTTTAATCTCGGCTTATTTAAACAATCACTAAGCCCAACACCATGTATCGTACATATTATAGATACCCCAACTACTAAAGCATCTTCTAACGCCTTATAATCCTCATCTTTTCCTATCTCATCTACAGCAATAACTTCTGGCGACATAGACCGTAGCAACATTGTTATACCATACGCCTTTGGGCACGAATCCAATACATCTGTACGTATGCCAATATCATTTTGTGGCACACCATCAAAACAAGCCGCAATCTCCGAACGTTCATCCACCAACCCTATATTAAATGACTCTCCCAGACATTCCCCATAGCTTAAATTTCTTATTATATCTCTTAAGATAGTTGTTTTGCCACATTTTGGCGGAGACACTATGAGCGTATTGCAAATTCTTCTATTTTTAAATATATATGGAACTATATTTTTACTTGAACCTATAACTTCTCGTGCCACTCTTATATTTATAGCACTTATATTTCTAATAGTTTTTATACTTTTATTCTCAACAACGGTTTTCCCAACTATTCCAACTCTATGCCCACCTTGTATAGTAATAAATCCTTCTCGTATTTCATCTTCTATGGCATATAGCGAAAATCCGCTTATAAATTTTAAAATCCCTTCTAAATCTTGCTTTGTTGCTATGTAACTCTTACTTATTGGACAATCTCCTATCTCAGATAATCCAAATTCTGCGGTATGTGTTCTGATAATAATCGGCTTATTCAGACGTATTCTAATCTCTTCTACACTTTCAATAACCTTATGACTTGTCCTATCTAGCATAATTCTTATATGCCTAGGCATAACGTCTTTAATCGTATTTATATGCATAAAAATTTCTCCTTTGCGTGATATATTTGTATAAGTATATGCACGTATAGGAGAATT
Source organism: Candidatus Parepulonipiscium sp. PG-Nun2H_MBin03 (assembly GCA_001995005.1). Taxonomy (GTDB): domain Bacteria; phylum Bacillota; class Clostridia; order Lachnospirales; family Cellulosilyticaceae; genus Epulonipiscioides. Next base: position 6,649 of record MDJN01000168.1, read on the forward strand.
TATGACTAAAACTTTTATTTAATTTTTTCAAAAATGGTGACGCCCAGTGGAGGCACGTTGATTTTTATATAATTATCTTTATATTGGCAATTTTCGTTTACTGAGCTCACCTCAACCAAATTTACCACCCCGCTACCAATATATTTTTTACTATCACTATTAAATACTTCTTTATAAACGCCTGCCTTGCTGACTCCCACATAATAATCCATATGCGGTCTCAGTGAAAAGTTTACTACAATAATCAGTTCTTGCTCCGCAGTTCTCCTTATAAAGGAAACAACTAAACTGTCTACGTTATCTCCGTTGATCCACTCAAAATTTAAGCCGATATTTTCTTCCATATATAAAGCAGGATTATTCCTATAAAATTCATTCAAATCCTTTACATAAGTTTGCAATCCGTTATGCTCAGGATATTGCAACAGCTCCCACATAAGCTGATTTTCTTCAATCCATTCTTCTGTCTGGCCAAATTCCCCACCCATAAAAAGCAACTTCTTCCCAGGATGAGTGTACATAAATCCATACAACGTTCTTATATTAGCGAATTTTTGCCACCAATCTCCGCACATTTTATATAGTAACGGACTCTTGCAATGCACAACTTCGTCATGTGAAAGAGGCAACAGGTAATGTTCATTATACATATAGTCAAGGCTAAACGTAAGCTTACTAAGCGATGCACCTCTATAATCATATTCCGTCTTCATAAAGTTTAAAGTATCATGCATAAATCCTAAGTCCCATTTAAAGTCAAATCCCAGCCCACCATCTTTTGTATCTCTGGTCACTCCATCCCAAGTACTTGAGTCTTCTGCTATAACCAACTTATGCGGATATCTTGCTGTAATTATGCCGTTTAGCTCCTTTAAAAAAGTGCTCGCCGATAAATCTGCCACGCCTCCACCCAAATTTCCTCCATATAGCATAGACGCAACTGCATCCACCCGCAAACCATCAACGTGAAACTGCTCAAGCCACATAATCGCACTTGATAATAAGAAGTTTTTTACCTCTCTCTTATGATAATTAAAAAGCAACGTCCCCCATTCCGGATGCTCCCCCTCAATCTCATATATCTTTGTGCCATCAAATACTTCTAGTGCAAATGCATCCTTAGGGAAATGCCCAGGCACCCAATCTAGTATAACTCCTATACCATTCTGGTGAAACGTATCTACTAAATATTTAAACTCATCCGGTGTTCCATACCTGCTAGTCGGTGCAAAAAATCCTGTCACCTGATATCCCCAAGAACCGTCAAATGGATGTTCCAACACGCCTATAAATTCAACATGCGTGTAATTTAGATATTTTACGTAATCTACTAGCTCATTGGCAAGTTCTTTATATGTCAAATGCCTATCTTCGTTAAATTTCCAAGAGCCTATATGCACTTCGTATATGCTAATCGGCTGATTACGGTTATTTTTTCCCTCAAGATTAGCTAAGTAATCTCCATCTTTCCAGATGTACTTTTGCTGCTCATATGGTAAACTATGCTTTTTCGGCTTATCTCCAAAATGATTTGCAAATGGATCCGCTTTGTATAACAGTTCATCTCCTAATGTCTTTATCTCATACTGATAAAGGTCATTTTCTGTCACTGCAGGTATAAACAAAGAAAATATGCATGAATTAGTTAATTTATTCATCATATGC
>MDJN01000169.1 GCA_001995005.1 Candidatus Parepulonipiscium sp. PG-Nun2H_MBin03
AAAAGCATAACATAGTCATGGAAGTGACTAATTTTCTGGTGTGATACATAATTAGGATGTTAATAGTAGATAAAAGTACTCTTTTGCATACATTTTCAGGTACGTTTAAAATACTTTCCACAAATTTAAGAATAACTAAATCTTTAATAAAAAATGTAACTACAAATATACCTGTTAATACTAATTGTTCCATACAATGTTCCTCTTTCCTCTCGTGACCATATATGAGTATTTTATGTTTATGAATTACTAATAGTTCACATACTAGTTTATAATAATATATACTGGTAGTCAAGTTTTATCCCTTGTATATGTCAACTTATTGACTTGTCCACCAACCAATGATATAATCACATTAAAGCTAAAAAGGAGGTAAATTATGAGTAAAATTAGTATTAAATCACAACTATTAATTTTTATAATACTGATACTTGGAGCAATGACGATAGCATTAACCTCACAAGTTGATAACCTAATTGCAACAATAGAAGAAGAACATGAAGTGCTAAGCAATGAAATAGTGGTAGATTTAGAAAATGAAATCAAGATGGAATTAACAAATTTGGCTGATACAATAGTGGATTACATTAACAACCTAGAAGAAGAAATGGACAAAAATATGTATAATGCTGCCCTGATTTTGTATCAAATGGATTTATTACAAGGAGAATTGACTCAAGCTGACCTAGAAGCAATGAAAGAATTAACAGGAATGTCCGACATGTACCTAACAGACGCTACAGGAACATTTATCCTAGGTACAGAGCAGGCCTCAATAGGAATGAGTTTGTATGATATTTGGGATGGGTATAGGATGCTAATGACAGGTGAAGCTACATATCTACCAAGTGATTTTAAAATCAAAGTAGAAACTGGAGAAGTTTTTAAATTTACAGCTATTTCCCGACCAGATAATAGAGGTATTATTCAACCAGGGTACAACTCTAGTTTTTTGGAAGCTACCCTAGATGTATTTATAACTGAACATAACGGTATTCAGGAAATGTACTTAATTGATGCATACGACACAGTACTAACACAGAACTTTCAGACCGATGTCACTCCCTCCTACTCAAAAGGATTTGCTTCCAATATACCTAATTTAGCAACGTATTTTGTCTCAGGATATACTGGCGAAATCATATTAGATGGAATGGAAGCACAATTATATATGCCCATATATGCAGATGGTGGACGAGTTAAGTATTTATTATATGCAAATATAGATACTACTCCATATTACGCAGTGACATCTATCCTTTCACAACCAATTGAAATTATGATGGAGCATATAAATAGTTTAAGCCTATTTATAAATCGATTTGGAATATTTATAATGATAGCAACAGTAATATTAACCCCAATAATTATCAACCTATGTTTTAGACCACTAAAAATTTTTGAGAAGCAACTTATTTCCATAGCTAATAACGAAGTAAGTCATACCAAGCCTATGCGATTATCTAAAGAATTAATAGGAATGAATAATGCAATGAATGAGATTATTACTAAAAATAAGAATACACTGACAACCGTGCAAACAACTATCAGTGATATAGGTAAGTTGCAACACTCTCACGAAGAACAATTAAATAATTTGATAAATACACTAAATCCATTATCGGAAAACTTAACTTTATCTAACAAAACAACAACCGAATCACATAAATATATGGAAGATATGGCTATAATCGTAGAAAATTTACTACACAGCTTATCTAAAGTATACAATATTAATAGTAGCTTACTATCAGAGTCTACAACTTCCAAAGATAATGCTTTAAAAGGTCAATCCTATTTAGAAACATTACATTCTGTTATTATGAGCCTAGAAAAAGAAGTTACTGAAGGAGAAGCTATCACAAATGGCCTAATGGAAAACTCAACTGAAATAAATAATATCACTGCACTAATAACCAGAATTTCAGCTCAAACCAGATTGTTAGCCCTAAACGCATCTATAGAAGCAGCCAGAGCTGGAGACGCTGGAAAAGGATTTGCAGTAGTTGCTACTGAAATTGAAAATTTAGCTAACCAATCTCAAAAAGCCACTGAGCAAATTGATTCAATTCTCCAAGCTTTCCAAAATCAAATTATGCAAACAAAACAATCTAGCAATGGTCAAATAATGGCTCTAAACCAAAGTAAGGTGGCAGTTGATGAAATTAATGTAGCACTGAAGTATTTGATTGACAGTTCGATAAAATCTAATGAAATAGTTAATGTATTAAATAATGAAGTGTCGAAACTAGAACAGGACAGCAGTGAATTTAATGATATAATGAAAGTAATAAAGAATAGTAGCGATGTAAATTACACTCAAATCACCAGCAGTTTACCACTAATTGAACAAATGGACACATCTGTGGATTCTATTCAAAACTCTTTAGACGGAATAATTGCCACAACGACTAATATAACTCAACACTTTAAATAATCTATACTAACGCCCCCATCACTTTTAGGGGGGTCGTATTATGTGTCTAAAAAATTCTTGAATGTTATTACATTGTTGTACATATAATATATTATTACTAAAAAAGGAGATAGATATATGATAAATAAACCAAACATATTAATTTTTATGACCGACCAACAACGTGCAAATACCCTATACCCTTACAACATGGCTATAACTCCAGCAATAGATAAATTTGCAAAACAGAGCACTTGCTTTGCTCAATCTTATACTGTAGCTCCACATTGCTGTCCATCAAGAGTAACATTTCTATCGGGACTATACCCATCGCAACACGGCGTATGGAATAATGTTGACGTAGGAAATGCAATAAGACGGGGCGTATATGATGGAGTGAAATTGTTTTCCGAAGATTTTCAAGAAAACGGATATCGAACTTATTATTCTGGGAAATGGCATATAAGTAGTTACGAAGGGCCAACCCATCGTGGATTTGATATGTATAGTGCACAATGTGATACCAAAACATATGCGGGTGAGCCTAATAATAGTAGGCCATTTGTGAGAGAATGGGAGCAGTACAAGCGATATAAAGAAAAAACTGAGCGTGGAGAAGGGGAAATTCTTCGACGAGGATATAATACTTACAAACATTATGGAGTGGGCGATAAAGTTCAGCGAGACGACGAAATTATTGCAGCAGGCATACACATAATCGAAAACCGTAATGAAATTGATAAAAGCTAT
>MDJN01000170.1 GCA_001995005.1 Candidatus Parepulonipiscium sp. PG-Nun2H_MBin03
TCCCTTGACCCTACTACAAAAACTATGCTTTTTATAGAAGTAAATTTTAATAATTATAGTTCATATTTATCTAGCTAGATTTAATCGTCTACAGTCTAAAAAGCCCTTAAAGGGCTTTTTACTATTAGCTATAGTATGATTGTAGTATTGATTCTAGTTCTGTTGGATTATTTACTGCAAGGTTCATTGCACTTGATAAAATATTCGCTTGGTCAAAGGCTGCTTGCCAACTAAATAAACCTCCTAGACAATTTTCAATTACAAACTGTCCTTTATAATATATTGATAACTCGTTATCGAATGATAAGAAGAAGTTGCCATTCGGGTCTACGATATAAGGAGCTTTTGCAACATTATCAAATTTAACCACATAACCATTTTTATTTAGGTAATCACGGCGAATTTGGTCAAATGTTTTAGTAAAGGACATCCCTTGTCTACCATAAAAGCCTAATCCTATAAGAATTTTACTTGCAGGCATTCCGGCCTTTAATAAATTTTGTACATATATATCTACACTTATATTATTCAGGCTAAGCTCTGAGGTATATAAATTAGATTGATGTTTAAGAGCCGATGCCCCGCTGTTTCCTGCTGTAAAATCATATGTCATAACATTAAAGTAGTCTATAAACGGAGCTATTTTCGCAATCTCAACATTTCTAATATAACTGCTATCAGCTATTCCAGCCACACTTATCCATGCTCTATTTCCTAAGACCATTCTAAGAGCTTCTAGTAATAGTGTAAAGTTTTGCGTATCTTCTGGCCGAGACTTTATTCCTGCAACGCTACTTCCTGGATATTCCCAGTCAAGATCTATTCCATCAAGATCGTATTCATTAACCCATTTTTGTGCCTCACGAGCAAATTTAAACCTCGCTTCTGCTGTAAATGCGGCGTCTGAGAAGCCTTCTGCAGCCCAACCTCCAATGGCCATAATTACCTTTAGATTAGGATTGAATTTTTTCAGATTAACAGTCTCTTGCAAATGTCTTGTAGAGTATACTGTAAAAGTCCCATCTGGATTAATTAATGCAAATGAATAGACTATAAAGTCAAGTAAACTAGGGTCAACATTAGCTGGGCTACCTAAGATATACTCTCCTACAATTCTATGTTGATTTGGACATATTGGATTAACACTTAATCTAGTGTTTTCTCTAAAAGAATTAACTACACTAATTAATTCTTTAACATCAACAGCATTATTTCCATCTTGATACACTACTGCACGTACAGTATTTGTTGGATCTACAATATAAAAAGCTACTTCTCCCGCATCTATCGGAACGAAGTTTATACTATGTTCAAGTAAAGTATCCTTATACGTTGTTAAAGAACGTTTTAAAAAATTATCGTGTCCAGTTAATACAACTGACCAATCTTTAATATTATTAGACATGCGTTCAACTCCTCCATGGAAAAAAATGTATATTATTATAATATTATTTTTTTTCAAAAAGGTGCTCAGTTTATACTTAAAAAAATAGGATTGAAGCCACAGACTCCAATTCCAATCCCTCTTATAAATTAAGAGGTGCTTTTTCTAAAGTAAAATTTTTATTTGAAGAGTATGCATATAAAAATATTGCGATACTTACAAATAATACTAGATATCCTACTACGCCCTTTAAATCTATAATAGTGGGCACTTTAAGTATAAACGTTTGATACACTGGATACAGTATAATTGTTAATAAATAAGCAAATACTCCTTGCATTACTTTTGAAACAAAATATACTCCTAAAGAAATACTTGATAAAATTTGGGCCGTTTGAAAAAACACGCAAAAACCGCCAAATGCTAACGTTAGTGATAGTATCGGCAATACATTTTGATATTGGCCAAAGTATGGAGCTATCAAAGCTGACCCATTAGAAAATTCCATACTCCCCAAAACTACTCCCTCTAATAATACCGCTTCTACATTGAAAATTTCTGCTACACTTGCTATCAGCACATTAAATATGCTAAGACTTTTTAAAATACTTATGATTACCGAGAAGAATATAATAAATCCTCCAACATAGACAATAGTCTCCATACTATTTTGGACAGACTCTGTAAATGCTTCAACAAACTTTTGGTTTGAATATGTATTTCTCACAACGTTTTGCGAGGATGGTGTCTTATAAAATCTAGTTAATAAAAGTATTGTAAATGCAGATAAAATATGTACAATCATTAAAAAATATCCAAGTCTTACATCTTTTAGCAATATTGTTCCTACAGTTCCTATTATAAATAAAGGTCCTGTATTATTTGAAAAGCACAGAGTCTTTATAGCCTCTGTATTAGATATATTACCTAATAATTGCTTAGTTAATTTTGCTCCTGTAGGAGACCCCCCTATCGAGCCTAATACAAATGTAACCAAGCTACTGCCCGAAACTCCAAATAGCCTATATGAGAACTTGCCTAGATATTTTTCTAGTTTAAAAATTAAGCCGAGTTTAAAAAGTAGTTGAGTTAATATAATAAAAGGTAGCAGTGATGGTAGTACTTTGTTAAACCACAATAAAAGACCAGTTGTTGCTCCAGTGATGCAAACTTGTGGCTCTATTAATGTGTACGCCATTAATAATATTATTATAACTGTTGACATAACGCTCCTCCCAATACCTAGATATATACCTATTGTATGTGGGCTTTCGTATAAAAATGACCAAGCTATCTAATTTTTAATAAGCTTTGTGGCATAGTCATTTTTAGCATTTGGCATACCTATGATTAAGTTATATAAATTAGTTGCTAATAAATCTTTTTCAAAACTATATCTACACTCTTTATTAAGGTGTTGCACATCTTTATTCACATTCACTATAATGGGTATATCTGAATTTTTACATAGCAAATTTAATAGTGGCATGCTACCTTGCCTAACGCCTAATACTCTTATATAATCACAATTGAAGTCTTCATTTACACCTAAAATAATCCTCAATAATGATCTATACACTGTAGCAGTGGAAAAAGTTTTTGACGTTAAGCTTTTTACTATACCAGTGTACTCAGAATTATTATTAATAACTTTATATAATGTATTGATTAAATTACTAGGCACATCCCATGTAGAATATATTTTCTCTTTTGGCACGGTTAGCAGCTTAAATCTTAGAAAATCTAGTAACATATTTATATTTATATTATTTATATTTTGCATAAGGAGGTTCCCACACTGTTCTGGCATAACATTTTTTATATCGTCTCCTATCGAAATTGCATTTCTAATTGCACTAGCCGAAGCGAATTTTGAATAAATATTCTGATCATGATAATTTGCTACTGCTCTTTGTATAGGATAGGGCATAATTGGGGAACTATAATAATTGAGTGCTTTATAATATTCTATTCCTAAAATGTTATTAGGAAGTTTTAAGAAATCTATTAGCGAGTTATCATTTAGATACTCACAAATTGATGCACTTCTGGCCACGGCATAGCTCATACCAGACCTTAATTTTTTGCTTAATATATCTTTATAATAAACTGGCTCTGCTAGCAATAATTTAGATATACTATCTAGCAAAGAAACATCTGGTAGTTCTGCCCCAAAGCACAAAGTATCTATGATATGTGATTTATCTAAGATAGAAATTGCGCCACGTGCAAAAAACTCTGCACTAGAACTAGCATAAATAGCTGGTAATTCAATCACTAAATCTACACCAGCCACAAGAGCCATTTGGGTACGCAAAAATTTATCTACAATACAAGGCGTTCCTCTTTGAGAGAAGTTTCCGCTAATTATAGATATAATATAATCAGATTTTAAATCTTGTTTAATTTTTCTTAACTGATATAAATGTCCGTTATGAAACGGATTATATTCAGCAATAATAGCGGTAGTATTCATATTTTGCTCCTTAGGCATTTTATATAATATCAAATAATTTTTAATATAATATCAATTTTATATGATAAATTACAAATTGTTATTAGTAGTATCAATCGGAATTTTTTATATATTTTTCCGTTTACCTATTGTATACTTTAAGTACATTAGTTATAATAAACTTGTACACCAATTTAACACTAAAAATAATAATAGTAAAGGGGTTTTTAAATGTCATTTTTAAATACTATAAAGCAAAAAGCGAAACAAGCACAAAAAACTATCGTTCTTCCTGAATCATACGATATTAGAACATTACAAGCAGCTGACAAGATACTTAAAGAAGAGTTGGCAAAATTAATTATTATCGGAGATGAGGATAAAATTAAATCTCTAGCTGCTGGGCTTGATTTATCAGGTGCTCAAATTATCAATCCAAATACCTTTGATAAACTTGATGAATACGTTGATACTTTATACGAACTTAGAAAATCAAAAGGATTAACCAAAGAACAAGCGAAAGAGCTATTACTTACAAAAGATTTATTTTTAGGAGTAATGATGGTAAAAACAGGCTTTGCAGACGGCATGGTTGCAGGAGCTGCAAATTCTACTGCAGATGTACTACGACCATCTTTACAGATACTAAAAACTGCACCTAATACCAAAATTGTATCTTCATTTTTCCTAATGATAGTACCTGATTGTGAATATGGCGAAAACGGTATATTTGTATTTGGTGATTGCGGATTAAACCAAAGTCCAAACGCCGAAGAGCTTGCAGCTATTGCAAATTGTTCTGCAAAAAGCTTTATGCAACTTACAGAGAAAAAAGCAAAAGTCGCTATGCTTTCTCACTCAACTATGGGCAGTGCAAAACACCCAGATGTTACAAAAATGCAAGAAGCAACACGTATTGCACGAGAATTATACCCTGAACTACAAATAGATGGTGAATTACAACCAGATGCAGCTATTGTACCTGAAATTGGTAGATTTAAGGCACCTGATTGCAAAAATGCGGGCGAAGCTAATGTTTTAATCTTCCCTAATCTAGACGCTGGAA
>MDJN01000171.1 GCA_001995005.1 Candidatus Parepulonipiscium sp. PG-Nun2H_MBin03
TTTAGATGAAATATATTATTTTATTAATTTTACTATTACCTATAAATGTAGGTGCTCAACCCATTACACAAACTGAATTTTTAATGGGTACATTTGCAAGTATAACCTCATTTAAAAAAACTAATACCTCTATTGTTAATCAATGTTTTGATACTTTATTTAGCCTAGATAATACCCTTAGTTTAACTAAAGAAGATTCATTAATAAACAATTTAGGCATGAAAAAAACAACCTTACCTCCAGATATTTATAATTTAATCCAACGAGGATTATACTATAGTTATCAAAGTCAGGGTGCATTTGATATAACCATAGCCCCCCTTACTAATCTTTGGCGTATAGGCTTTGATGATGCAAAAATTCCTACAGAAAAAGAAATCATCACAGCACAAAATCTTGTAAATTATAATAATGTTGTTTTAGAAGATAATAGTATATACTTTCTTAAGCCAAATATGAAACTTGACTTAGGCAGCATTGCTAAAGGATATGCAACAGATATTGTAGTTGATATATTAACTAAAAATAACGTTGATAAATCTATTATCAATATTGGGGGTAATGTTTATATACTATCTAACACACCTTTAACAGTAGAATTGCAAGACCCTCATGCCGCTACGGGTGAAACTTTTGCTACGTTAAGTCTGAGCAACCAATCAATTGTAACAACGGGAATATATGAACGTTATCTAGACGAATATCACCATATATTAGACCCAAAAACTGGTTATCCTTATCAAAATGAATTACCAAGCGTTAGTATAATAGGCACGTCTTCTCTTGACAGCGACTGTTTATCTACAACTGCATTTGCACTTGGACTTGAATCGGGATTAAAATATATTGAACATTTACCGGATTACGAAGGCATCTTTGTTACAAAAGACAAAAAAGTATATGTTACACCAAACGTAAATCTAGTAATTACAAACAAGGATTATGAGATATATGACTTATAACTTGCAAAATACTATTTTTGTATGTTATACTTTTGATTTTATAGGAGGATGAGAAAATGGAAAGATGTTATAATTTTTCGGCAGGACCTAGTATGTTACCTCTAGCTGTTTTGCTAAAAGCACAAGAAGAATTTATCAATTATAATGGCTGTGGCATGTCTGTTGCAGAAATGAGCCATCGTTCAAAAACTTATGAGCACATAATACACACGGCTGAGAGCGATCTTCGTGACCTTATGAATATTCCAGATAACTATACAGTGTTATTCTTACAAGGCGGTGCAAGTACTCAGTTTGCTATGGTGCCACTTAACCTTACTAAGCATAAACATGCCGATTACGTTAACACTGGTCAGTGGAGTAAAAAAGCTATCCAAGAAGCTCAAAAATATACTAATGTAAATGTAGTTGCCTCATCAGAAGATGCTATGTTTAATTATATCCCCAAACTTGAAAGCTCTATGTTTAACCCTGAAGCTGACTATGCATATCTAACAGTTAATAATACAATTTATGGGACACATATCCCAAATGATGCTATACCTGATACTAAGGATGTACCATTAGTTGCAGATATGAGTTCTAACATTTTAGGCGAAAAGTATGACATTACTAAATTTGGAATTGTATTTGCTGGGGCACAAAAAAACTTAGGTTCTGCAGGTGTGACTATAGTTATAATTCGCAATGATTTGTTAGATAATAATTTAGATTTTACTCCAACTATGCTTCAATATAGTGTGCATCAAAAAAATGACTCTATGTATAACACTCCTCCAACATATGCGATATATTTGACAGGCTTAGTATTTAAGTGGGCCAAAGAGCTAGGCGGCGTAGATGTATTAGAGCAAATAAATAAAGACAAAGCAAGTATATTATATGATTTCTTAGATAAAAGTTCTTTATTTACAGGAACCGTAAATAAAAATGACCGTTCACTTATGAATATACCTTTTATATTACCAAACGATGAGTTAAACAAGAAATTTATCGAACAAGCAACTCAGCAAGGCTTTGTCAATCTTAAAGGACATAGAACTATAGGTGGTATGCGAGCTTCAATATATAACGCTATGCCTATAGAAGGTGTTAAGAAGTTAGTGGAGTTTATGCAAAAATTCGAGTCACAGGAGGCTAAATATGTTTGATGTTTTAACATTAAATGATATATCACAAAAAGGGTTAAATAAACTAAATAAACGAGACTTTACCATTAGTTCTACAACTGAAAATCCTGATGCTATATTGCTAAGAAGTGCATCTATGCATGACATGGCTCTAAACAAAAACTTACTTGCCATTTCTCGTGCTGGAGCAGGTACTAATAATATTCCAATCCAAAATTGTACTGATGCTGGTATTGTGGTTTTTAATACTCCAGGGGCAAATGCTAATGCCGTAAAAGAATTAGTCATAACTGCATTATTACTTTCTTCTAGAAAAGTAATAGACGGAATTGAGTGGGCCAAAACTTTAGAAGGTAATATACCAGAGCTTGTTGAAAAAGGCAAAAACCAATTTAGCGGCCCTGAACTATATGGTAAAACATTATCTGTAATAGGGCTAGGTGCTATAGGAGTTTTAGTAGCAAATGTAGCAACTTCTCTTGGACTTCGTGTAATAGGATATGACCCTTATCTATCTGTAATATCTGCATTGCATATTAAAACTAATGTCATTATTGCCGAAACCTTAGACGAAGCATTGAGCGAAAGTGATTATATTTCAATACATGTGCCATATAATCAAAAAACCAAGCACCTATTTAATGATGAAACATTTGCTAAAGTAAAACCAAACTGCAAACTTTTAAACTTCGCAAGAGCAGAGCTGGTGGATAATAATGCACTTAAAAATGCTATCGAACAGCACATTATCTCCACATATATTACAGATTTTCCAACCGAAGATATATTAAACTTTAAAAATGTGATAGCTATTCCTCACCTTGGTGCATCAACTCCTGAAAGCGAAGAAAATTGTGCTGAAATGGCAGCCACAGAATTGAGCCAGTTCTTAAAATACGGAATAATAAAGAATTCTGTAAATTTTCCTAGCTGTGATTCTGCCTATTCTGGTAAGACTCGTATAACTTTGATACACAAAAACATTCCTAAAATGGTGGGTTCTATAACTAATATTTTGGCTAACGAAGACATAAATATAGACAACATGGTGAATAAATCTAAGGGAGATATTGCATATACGATAGTCGATATCGACTCAAAAGACGCACACACTCTTATACCACAGTTAGAAAATATCTCTGGCATGATAAAAGTAAGATTAATTTAGAGGAGCGAGAAAAATGGCAACGGTAAAAAAATTCAAAGCAGTACGACCAAATCCAGCTTATGCTGATAAAGTTTCATCTTTACCTTATGATGTAATGAATGAGCAAGAAGCGAGAGCTATGGCAAAAGATAATGCTTACTCATATTTACATGTAGATAGAAGCGAAATAGATTTTCCAGAAGGCATAGACCCACATACCCAGCCAGTATACGAAAAAGCCGCTTCCAATTTACAGCAAATGTTATCACAAGGCGTAATGTTACAAGATTCTCAAGATTGTTTATATATCTATAAATTAAATTCTCAAATTGGATTAGTGTGCACAACAAGCATTGATGAGACATTAGATAATACCATAAAAAAGCATGAGCTTACACGCCCTGACAAAGAAGATGATAGAGTTAATCATATTGACTATTGCAACGCTAATACTAGCCCTATATTTTTGACATATAGAGCAAATACAAATATAGACACAATAATAAATGATTATATATCATCGACTGAGCCTATATATAATTTTACTTTAGATGATGATGTTACTCATACTGTTTGGAAGATAGATGACGATGATGTATGTAATATGATTATACAACAATTTGCTAATATACCAAATTTATATATTGCGGATGGGCATCATAGAAATGCTAGTGCTGTAAGAGTAGCACAAAAACGCCGTCTTGAACATCCAGATTATACTGGAGATGAGGAATTTAACTTCTATCTATCTGTATTATTTCCTGATAATCAATTAAATATTTTAGATTATAACAGAGTTGTAACAGATTTAAATGGATTAACGTCTAATGAGTTTCTTGCAACTCTTAAAGAAAAGTTTGACGTACAAGTGACTACGGGTAGCTATAAGCCACAACAACCCGCACAATACGGAATGTACCTTGACGGTGTTTGGCATATTTTAACGGCTAAGCCCGAGATAATCTCTGATGATTGTATTAAAGGACTTGATGTATCTATTCTCCAAGATAATATATTACAACCTCTACTAGGTATAGACGACCCACGTACTAGTACTCGGATAAATTTTGTAGGCGGAATACGTGGAGTTTTGGAACTAGAAAGATTAGTAGATACTGGTCATTATAAAGTTGCATTTAGTCTGTATCCTACTTCTATGGAACAGCTCTTAGCCGTTGCGGATACATCTAATGTAATGCCACCAAAATCTACTTGGTTTGAACCTAAATTAAGAAGTGGGCTGTTTTTGCACTTGCTTAGCTAAAATAATTAGAGGGTATATCTTTATACCCTCTTTAAGTTGTGGAATTTTTCAGTTTTTCTGCTTGGTCATGCGTTGTAAGAGTTGAGATAATCTCTTCTAAATCTCCATCTAAAACTTGCTCTAGTTTATGCAACGTAAGCCCTACCCTATGATCAGTTACTCTTCCTTGAGGAAAATTGTATGTTCTAATTCTCTCATTTCTATTTCCCGTGCCTACTTGAGATTTTTTCTCAGCTGCAATTTCAGCTTTTTGCTTACTAAGTTCCATTTCATATAACTTTGCACGCATTACCTTTAATGCTTTATCCTTATTCTTTAATTGGGATTTTTCATCTTGGCAAGATACTACTATACCCGTTGGTAAATGAGTTAATCTAACTGCTGAATCGGTTGTATTAACACTTTGTCCTCCGTTTCCTGATGAACGAAACACGTCTGTTTTAATATCATTCATATTAATCTCTACATCAACATCCTCCGCTTCTGGTAATACGGCTACCGTAACCGTAGAAGTATGGATGCGTCCGCTAGATTCTGTGTCTGGGACACGCTGTACACGATGCACACCACTTTCATACTTTAGTCTAGAATATGCTCCCTCTCCTTTTAACATAAATATAGCTTCTTTAAATCCGCCAATGCCATTTTCATTAATATCCATAAGCTCGCTTTTCCACTTAGATCTCTCTGCAAATCTATTATACATTCTATATAAATCAGCTGCAAACAATGCCGCCTCATCTCCACCAGCACCTCCACGGATCTCTACTATAACGTTTTTGTCATCGTTAGGATCTTTAGGCAATAATAAAATTTTCAACTCTTCTTCTAGTGGTTCAATTCTCTTTTTATTTTCGCTAAGCTCATCTTTTACCAATGCCTCAAAATCTGCATCAAGCTTATCATCAAGCATTACTAGAGCTTCCTCAATAGCATTTTTCACTCCCTTATACTCCTTATATTTATCAACAATAGGTGAGAGCATACTCATCTCTTTCATCAGACTACGCCAAGTCGTCTGATCAGCAATAACGCTTGGTTCATTTACTTTTTCACTTATTTCCTCAAATTTAGTAATCAATTCATCTAATTGGTCAAACATACTACTCTCCTTTTCTTGCAAATACGACTCTATCTTTTTTATTATAATCTAGAATTAATCTAATTTCTAGGTAACCTGCCGATTTTAAAATATCTATTACATCTTGACCTTGATTATATCCAATTTCAAGTGCTATAAATCCGCCTTTTTTCAAAAAATCATATCCTGTTGTTGCTATATTTCTATAAAAACTTAACCCATCCGCATTATCGGATAACGCAATATGCGGTTCTCTATATACTTCTAATTCAAGAGTATTATATTCATCTTTAGGAATATACGGAGGATTTGATACTATAAAATCTACTGCAATATGTGGCATATTCCTTAAAATATCACTTTTTATAAAATTTATTTCACAATTATGCTTAGTTGCATTAAACTTTGCCACCGCTATAGCATCGGATGATATGTCACAACTTGTCATAGCCAATCCTTTAATAAATCTAACTAAAGATATAGATATACATCCGGAGCCGACTCCGATTTCAATTCCTGTACGTAATGTGTGTTGCTTAGAAAACTCAATAATATTTTCTACTAAAATTTCCGTATCTTGTCGTGGAATTAAAACTCTATTATCTACAAAAAATTCTAACCCCATAAACTCTTGGCTATTTGTAATATATTGCAAAGGCTCATGACATTTGCGCCTGTTTATTAAAGAGAGATAGTCTAAATATATCTGCTCATCTATATCTTTTTCTCCATTTAAAATAATATAATTTCTATCGCAGTTTAATTTATGCATAAGTAATAAGCGTGCATCTATTATAGCATCTAAAACATTTGCCTCTTGTAAGATTTTAATTCCTATATTTATCGTCTTACTAATTGTCATCTAAACTTCTTCTTCCTTTTCTAAAACTGCGTTTAAGGCTAATATAGCTACCTCAATTTGCCCCTCATCAGGCTCTAACGTAGTAAATTCTTTTTGTAACCATAATCCTGGTTTACTCACAAAACTTGCTAGACTATTATCTGGATTTTTTCTAGCCCATCTTATAAACTCATAGCTAATTCCAGAGATTACAGGTACCATAATAATCCTAATAACTGTTCTTAACCAAATATTAGTAGTTGTAAAAACACTAAACACTAAAATACTAACTACCATAACTATAAATAAAAAGCTTGTTCCGCAAGATTTGTGTAATCTAGTTGAAGTTTGTACATTTTCTATAGTAAGAGGTAACTCGGACTCTAAGCAATTGATAGCTTTATGCTCAGCCCCATGGTACATAAATGTGCGTTTAATATCTTTCATGTTGGATATAAGCTTCATATATATCAAAAAAATTGTTATTCTAAATACGCCTTCAATTAAATTAAGCACAAAGGAGCTTGAGATAAAATATCTAAACAGTTGGCTCAACCACATAGGAAGCACCATAAAAATTGTAATAGATAATGCAAAAGATATCATCATTGTAATTACTAAAAATATTTTTTCTGTTTTATCTCCTAATTTATCTCTTAACCATAATTCAAATTTACTAGGGTCCTCGTCTTCATCTTCTCCTAAAATTTCTGCTGAATAACTAAGTGTTTTTGTACCTACTACTAATGATTCTACAAAAACAACTACTCCACGAATAATAGGAAGTCTAAAAAATTTACTTTTATCTAAGAAGCTGCTACTTTTTTTAACATCAACGTCAGTAGAATTATCCGGCTTTCTAACAGCAACAGAATAGTAATTTTTACTCTTCATCATAACGCCTTCTATAACAGCTTGTCCACCAATATCCACTCTCAAGTTTTTCACTCCTCCTATTTAAAACTTATCTCTGTTAAGTTAACAGGTCCAAAATTTATAGTAATCTACTAAGTATTTTATATTAAAAAAAATAAGATTGGCTCAAAAAAAGGTTGAGATATCCTCAACCCTACACATTATATCGTTTGTTAAACTTATCAATTCTACCTTTAGCTTGTGCCGAACGTTGCTTACCAGTGTAAAAAGGATGGCATTGTGAGCATACTTCCACACGGATATTTTCTTTTGTAGAACGAGTTTTAAAACTATGACCGCAATTGCAAGTTATAGTAAGTTCTTCATATTTTGGTTGAATTTCTGCATTCATTTGTATTCACCTCTTTCAGATATTTCCGTATAAATCGAACAAATCGTATTATAACATGTACGGAAACAATATGCAAGTCTTATATTTATATTATATCCTATTTATCTGTTTTATACACTCCATGTTAGTCTTATAACGAATAAATATTTTAATTAAATTCTCTGTAACTTCAGAAGCGTTTCCACGACTTAATTCTTTTCTAATTTGGTATCCAGCACTCATCTCATCTTTTGATAACAATAAATCATCTCGCCTAGTACCTGATTTATATATATCAATTGCAGGAAAAATTCTTTTTTCAGATAAAGCTCGGTCTAAGACTAGTTCCATGTTACCAGTTCCTTTAAACTCTTCAAAAATAACATCATCCATTTTTGAGCCTGTATCCACTAATGCAGTACCTAAAATAGTTAAGCTGCCGCCATGTTCAATCTTTCGTGCAGCTCCAAAAAATTTTTTTGGCATATAAAGAGCTGCAGGGTCTAATCCACCTGAGAGAGTTCTTCCGCTAGGCGTTGTGGTTAAATTATATGCCCTTGTCATTCTTGTTATACTATCTAGTAAAATAACCAAATCTTTGCCGTGCTCTACCATACGCTTAGCACGCTCTAGCACCATTTCTACAACCTGCCTATGGTGCTCTGGTGGTTCGTCAAACGTCGAAGCGATAACTTGTACATCTGTGCCTGTTATGCTCCTTCTAATATCTGTTACTTCTTCTGGACGTTCATCAATTAGTAATACAATCAAAGATATGTCCGAATGATTGTGAGTTATAGCATTTGCAATCTGTTTTAACAAAATAGTTTTGCCCACCTTTGGCGGTGCAACAATTAAGCCACGTTGTCCTTTACCTATTGGTGCAATTAAGTCAATAATTCTAGTTGATAATATCTTTTCGCCTTTTTCTAAAGTCAATCTTTCAGTTGGAAAAACAGGAACTAAATTTTCAAAATTAGGCCTGCTCTTTGCTTTTTCAGGATCTTCAAAATTTACAGTACGGACAAAAAGCAGTGCCCCAGCTTTTTCTCCTTCTTTAGGATTTCTCATATCTCCTTCAACCCAGTCCCCAGTTTTTAAATTAAATCTTCTAATTTGCGAATTAGAAACATATATATCGTTTTCACCTCGCATAAAATTTTTTGCTCGCAAAAAGCCATACCCATCTGCCATAATTTCTAAAATCCCTGCACCAGTTTTTCTGCCATTTTGTGATACCTCTTGAGGTATTGACGGTATTGGTGTTTCGGTTAAAATTTCAATGAGTTCGCTTTTTTTTAATTTGCTAATATTTTTTATATCTCTTTGCTTAGCAAGAGCTCGCAATTCCTCAAGCTTCATCTCTTTTATCTCCATAATAAAATCCCCTTCGCATCTACCTATTTACAGTTGATAAAGCAATTACGCCGGTGCGAGCACTTTCTATGATGCCATAAGGACGTATGATGTTAATAAAATCATCTACAACTTCTTTTGTACCACAAACTTGGAACATAATTTCACTACCATTTACATCTATAACGCTTACATAGTAAGATTTACTAATATCTTTTATCTTTTTATTTAATTCAGCAGATGATTTAACTTTTATAAGAGCTAAATCACGTGTTACATCAATTTCAGGCTCCAAAACTTCAACTTCGGTTATGTCTACTAGTTTTTCAAGTTGCCTCTTAATTTGCAACAGAGACCTCTCATCTTCTGTCACACAAATAGTAAGTCTAGAAATGGTCGACTCATGCGTTTCTTCCACTGCAAGGCTATCAAGATTAAAGCCTCGTCTAGTAAAAAGACTCGACACTCTTGCAATTACCCCAGAATTATTGTGCGTTTTAACTGATAATATCATCTTTTTCATATAGCAATCCTCACTTTTTTTATAATAGTATATTATGCACAATTTTTTTGATAAAGTCAATTATTTTTGATATATTTAGTTAAGATAATTTTTTTTTAAATTAAGCTTATTTTAGCGTTGATACCTACATATAATTTTAGTACATCTACTTTCCATAGGAAGGGGGTGAATAAATGGGGTATAGAGATGAATGGTTTAAGCATAATAAACCAGATTCTAAAGGCAAATATAAATGTGTCAATTGCAAAAAGAAGTTTGAAAAACGTGACATAGACATTGACCATAAGATACCAAAAAGAAAAGGCGGCACCGACCAGTTGTGGAACTTACAGGCTATGTGCAAGTGGTGTAATCGCAGTAAAGGTGCAAATCAAAGCTTATCAGATACGACTAGTAGCGTAATTGGTGCCACATTAAATGGCGATTTAGGCAAACTAGTAAAAGACGTAACTAAACAAAAAACAAAAGATGCACTAGGCATAAAATATAAAAGAAAATAATAAAATAATTAAGATACATATATTAGCTAAAAAAGACAAATTATAATACTAACTCTTTTTCAACCTAACCCTGTATAAAGAGTATATTACAAAATTAATAATAAAAGGAGAATTTAAATGGCAAATACTATTATATCACCATCAAAATACATTCAAGGAAGAGGCGAATTATCAAACCTTGGTTCATACGCTAAAAAATATGGCAAAAAACCGTTAGTCATAATTAGTAAGTCTGGAAAAGGACGTTTTGAAAATATCATCTCAACTTCTTTAGAAGATAATGCTGTAACACCAGTGTACGCTATATTTAATGGTGAAATAACATTCGATGAAATTAGTCGTCTAGAAGATATATATTCTGAAAACGATTGTGACTTTGTTATAGGTGTGGGTGGTGGAAAGATTATGGATACCGCAAAAGTAGTATCACTAAATACAAAATCTGCTGTAATAATTATTCCAACCATCGCTTCTACAAATGCACCTTGTAGTGCATTAAGTATAATTTATACAGCAGAAGGGATTATACAAAAAGTAATATTTTGTTTACAAAATCCTAATATAGTTTTAGTGGATACACAAATTATTGTTGAAGCTCCTATTAGATTATTTGTTGCTGGCATGGGCGATGCTCTTTCTGCATATTTTGAGTCAAGAGCTTGTATCGCTAGTGGTTCTAACAACTTTGCAAGAGGCAAGGCTACTCGTGCAGTGCAAAGCTTAAGCAAAACTTGCCATGAAATATTGATGCAAGATGGCTACAATGCCAAGGTTGCTGTTGAACAAAAAGTATGCACACAAGCTGTTGAAAATGTAATAGAAGCTAATACGTATTTATCTGGAGTAGGGTTTGAAAGTGGGGGATTGGCAGCGGCCCATGCCGTTCATGACGGGCTTAATAAACTAGCAGAATGCCATGATTTTTATCATGGTGAAAAAGTTGCTTTTGGGGTTATCGTTCAATTAGTACTAGAAAATGCACCTGAACTTAATGAAGTTATTGCTTTTTGTAAATCAGTTGGGCTACCTACGACTTTAAAAGAACTAGGTATTGAAAAAATTAACCACGACGACATTAAAAAAGTTGCAGAAATTGCAACTCATCCAAAACAAACTATACACAGCTTACCGTTTAAGGTAACTGCCGCAGATGTTTATGCTGCTATATTAGTTGCAGACTCCTTATCTAGTAATTAAAATAAACATGGCCACCAATTAACTGGTGGTCATGTTTGGTTACTTCTCATAAAAGATACGGTAATCTCTTTTAATAAACGAGTATTTTTGTTGCTATTTTTTTGACATGTTACTCAATGTTTCTAAAACTTTCTTTTCTACTATTCTAATATTTTCTTCCATTAATATCTCTATACCTTGTTCATATCTTGATATTGGGTATATATGAAATTTTCCTTCTCGTATATTTTGTACTATTTCATCACTTAATACTAAGTCCACTTGATTTTGATAAGGTATAACTACACCTTGTTCATTAGTTAATCCTTTAGCCTTGCAAGCCTTAAAAAATCCCTCAATTTTTTCACTAAGACCTCCCACAGGTTGAATATCTCCATGCTGATTAATAGAGCCTGTTATAGCCAAATTCTGTTTAATTGGGATACCACTCAGGCTTGATATTACTGCATAAAGTTCTGCACTAGATGCGCTGTCGCCATCTATGCCACTATAGCTTTGTTCCATACATATTTTACAACTTAAATTCGGCTCTATATTTCTCGCAAAACGTCCTCCTATAAATCCTTCTATAACTTCTACACCTTTTGAATGTGTGGAACCGCTTAACCCGGCTAATTTTTCAACGTTTATTACTCCTTTTTTGCCTTTATACGTTGTTGCAGTAATTTTAATCGGTTGACCAATAGTCTCATCTCCTATTCCATACACACAAAGTCCGTTTATTTGCCCAATTTTGCTACCCTTTACATTTATTAATATTCTATCTAACCTATAATTATCTTTCATTTCGTTATCTATTTTATTAGTTAATGTCTTTTTAAATCGGATTGCATTGTCTATATCATTTGCAGTAATATATTTATTCGCAATAGTATTTGCCTCTCTTATCATATTATAAATAGGCTCAATATTTAAACTTACCTTATCCATTCTTACTTGAGTTTTTCTAATTGCACTAAGCAAGCCCCCACACGTTACAGGTTTTAGATTTTCTTTTATACATTGTTGCTTAATCTTATACCCTATTTGCTCTACAATTCTTTTTGTATAATTTACTTCTTCTAGCAATTCTATCTTATAACCAAAATACTTGTTAAATCCATCTTCATAACTATTTAATAAGTTATAATATTCTGCATCCCCAATAATAATAATCTTTAGATCCATGTCTACCTCTTCAGGTTCAATTAATTTTACTCTATTAACAGACCCTGTGCTTGGATTTTGAATTTTAATAGCCCCTTCTATTAAAGTTTGTCTTATGGCTTGGTATGCACCTACTTGTTCTATAATGTCTATAGCTCTTAAGATTAGGTACCCTCCTCTTGCTCTATGAAATTCACCCGCTCTTATTTCACAAATATCTGTTTCCCCTTCAGGCGACATTAATATTTGCCCAACAAGATCACTATAACTCACATTTCGTGTATCTATTATTGGTGCACCTAGTGTATTTTGATTATCTACTAATAAGTTTACACTGTAGTTTTTTAAAATATCATCTACTTTTTTAGTTGACATCTTTAATATAAGTTCAAGTTCTGTATTATCTGTTGGTTGTTCTATAAATAGGTCATAATACTTTACTATATCTTCTAGTATATCATCAAAATAGTCTAAAAACTCTGGGTAATGCCTATACTTAATTTTTAATTTATTAAGTACTAATGAAACTTGTGTACTAAATTTTTCTTCTAGAATATTTTGCAACTGAATAGCAGCCTTATCTTCTACTTGCTTTATTTGGTTTACCACTTCTTCCGCAAGAATTGTAACTGATTTGATATTATTTGTTAATATTTCCTCTCCAACTCCCTCAAGTGGCGAGAATGCTAAGCCTTCTTCTACTATGCTAACTTCAAATCCTAATTTATTAGCCTTTGATTGTAGTTCATCTAATAGAAACAATTTGTTTAATTCTAAATCTTTTTCTAGTTGCTCTTTTTCTAAGCTGATGTCATTATCTTGTAATTTATCTACTAAAAAATACTTTATAAAGTAAACAAATTCCTTCATATCTTCTTCTAACGTAGCCCCGTCTCCTGCATCTAAATATATTACCCTAGGAGAATTTGGGTTATCAAAATTATAAATATAACATATATCATCAGGTACAACTTGCTTAATTGCACGCCGTTGTATTAACTTTTTTATATCTGCCAATACATTTTCTGTAGCGTTTGTTGCAATATAAATATTATAACTTGAATGATTTAGGTTTAGTGCAAATTTTAAAGCATCTACAGCCTCATCTTGCCCTAACATTTTATCCTCACCTACTATTTGTTCGGTGGTTTCAAACGAAAAGTCCGAAGGTTCATAGGAATTTCGTAATTGTTGCCAAGAAATCTCTTTTTTCATGTTTTTCCTCCCCTCTTATACATCATATGAGAGAAGTTTTATTATATTTACAGTTTTCACACTTTTTCTTAAAAACTATGACATTTATGAAAAAGGTACACAAAAAACTGCATATACAATATATGCAGTTTTTTGTTATCATTTTGTTTTAAACTTTGTTGTTAATTTATACATCTGTTCTGATCTTGCTGCTAATTCTTGGCTAACTGCCGCACTCTCTTCACTAGTCGCAAGATTCATATCCACAACCTCTATTATTGCTCTCATATCATTACTCATACTTGTTATGGCTTTTACCTCTACTGTAGATATATCAGATAATTTCTTTACTAAATCTACAATTTGTTCTGAACAATTAGATACCTTACCAAAGGCTTGGTTAGTATCTTTTGCCAATTCTTCACTTTCATGAATATTATTTACTGTATTCTCTATTAGTTTAGCAGTATCTTGTGCTGCTTGAGCAGATTTTTGTGCTAAGCTCCTAACTTCTTCTGCAACAACGGAAAATCCTTTTCCTTTTTCGCCGGCTCTTGCTGCTTCTATTGCTGCATTAAGTGCTAATATATTAGTTTGAAATGCTATATCATTAATAGTTTTAATTATTTCCATAATATCTTTTGAATCTGCAGATATTTTGTCAATAGCTTTTAACATGTTTTCCATACTAGTATAACTGTTTTCAATAATCAAATTAGATTGAGTTCCTAATTTTGTAGCACTGCTTGAAAAGCTATCTGCTTCTTTAATATATTCTGATAGGTCATTTAAAGACTCTGATAAATGATTGATACTAACGTTTTGGTCTTCTGCACCCATCGCTAAGGCTTGTGCCCCTTGAGAGATATCATCAGAACCTTTCGTTAACTGTTGGCTCGCATCATTTATTTCTATAATCAATTTGCTAATACGTTCTTTAAATGATTCAATAGCAGTAATTATTTCTTTAAAATCTCCTAAAAATACTGTATTTGTAGTTTTAGAAAAATCTCCTGTCGCAAATTGTTCCATCATTTCTCTTAGAGTATTAACATATTTGGCTAGCTCACCTATAGAAAAATTATATCCATCTCTAATTGCTATGATCTCAGAAAATTTTGATTTCATCTCAACTTTTGTATTTAAATTACCTATTGATAATTCTTTTATACCTTTTTCTATTTCTAATAAGTTTGTCAAAACATCTACTCTTACTGCTCTAAAATAAGTTATAACTACACCTGCAAGTACTAGTAAACTTACTGTAACTGTAGTTAAACCAACTACTCTAATAACTTCACAGTTTTTTTGGGCTACTTCTATAGCAACTAGAGCTTCTTCTTCTGCTAAACGCAAGTAAGATATTAGTTTTTCTATATTTGGACCCGTTATATTTTGATAAATTTGTATAGCTTCGCTTTGGCTCCTAGTTAAAGCATCTAGAATATCACCTGCAGAGTTATGAATTGCATTATGATAGGTTTCAATATTTTTAACTAAATTTTGTGCCATGGTTTCATTGCTAGTGTTGCCATACATATATGTACCTAATCCACAAGCCGTGGGGTCTAGTGCACCATTAAATGTAGCTCCTGTGAGTACAGTTTCTTGTAAACCCATAGCCCATGTTAAATGTGCTATTTCAATCTCTTGTAATCGGGCTACATTTAAACTTTCGGCTATTAAAGTTTCTTGTGACCGAGCAATGGCAGTAAATGAAATTTGCACGGCCAAAAATAACGTTACTGCACATACAATAGTTACTAGAGTTGTAATAAAAATTCGCTTTTTAAGACTACTACTTTTCATGAATTCTCCTCCTAAATATTATGGTCTTATTAAGTTAACAGATCCAATATTATCATTATTCTAGTACTATTATAATATATTGTGATACAAATGTAAATATTATTTATTTCCATATAATTATATATTTATTAAGTTTATAACCTTTTAATACAATCTTCAGATTGTTTTGAGTACAAGCTGTAATATTATAAAACATCACATCTACCTTATACCCCTTTTGTTCTAAATGATGTTTTAACACGTCCCATCCTTTTACTATTGTAAGGTAATTTCCATTACGTAAATGTTGTACTTTATGCGGGAATAATAAAACTTTAATAGATTTAATGCCTATTTCTAATTTATTATCAACTTCTATTAACGGAAATATAAAATATAGTACTATAAATGGAATTATCTTCTTCATAAATTATCCTCGCAAATTTTATTTTTACTATCATATAAATGGGACAACTATCATAAACTATTTATATATTTTCTAAACGAGGTGCAGTATGAGACAAAATAAAAAAAGTAATTATATTAATTACGAAGCAATTTACCAGTTTTTAACCGTTGTTTGCATAGGATACTTTATGTTGCTGTTCATAGACTTTTTTTTACTATTTAGTAATGCTGTTTCCGTATCCCTTTTCTTTTTAAGTATAATCTCTTTAAGCATCTACTTTATATTAAAACATAATATATGCCTAGTCATTTCTTTTTTAAGCTCACTTAGTTGTATTCTTATTACATATTATATATCATATTTTTAATTCAAAAGAGGGGCATCCCCCTCTTTTTTTATTCTTCATTGATGCTATTGCTTAGCTCCGTCCAATCACATGTAGCTTTGTTTACCTTATATTTATTGTCTACTAACATGTAGTCCTCGTCTAAGTTTTCTACAGGAATATTTTTAGCTTTAAAATATTCTATAATTTTTGTTTGGTTCATTCCTTTGTTTTCCATATTCATCGCTCCTTTCTAATTCAAAGTATCTACACTTTTTTAACTTATTATTCAAAAGGAGGTATCTAATTTTCTAAATATAGCCGGTAATGATATTTCAAAATCAACGGGTATTTTTACGATTTGTTGCGGGTGTGGTGCAGAGTCTATATATTCACCATCTTTATCTGTCATATAGTTTATTTTAAACTCTATGTTATCCCCTAAAGGCGTTAAAACTTCTAACGTATCCCCTACAGAAAACTTTCGTCGTTGCTCTATAGTAGCAGTATTTGTTTCCTTATCAAAGTCTAATAAAATCCCACTAAATTCATAATTTCTAACGTATGAATTATGTGTATAAGTTTGGTCTGTTACAGTTGTTTTATTAAAATAGAAGCCTGTTGTAAATTCTCTATGACTAGCTTTTCCTACTTCTTCTAAAAAATAGCTTTTCTTTTGCAAATATTCATCTGGTGATACTAAATATGCATCAATAGCTTGTCTATACGCCTTTACTACAGTGGCAACATATAGAGGAGTTTTCATTCTACCTTCTATTTTAAAACTTGTTACCCCAGCTTCTATCAAGTCTGGTATATATTCTATCATGCATAAATCTCGTGAATTATATATATATGTTCCAGTTTCATCTTCTACTATAGGCATATATTCGTTTGGCCTTTTTTCTTCAACCACACTGTATTTCCATCTGCACGGTTGTGCACACTCTCCTCTATTAGCGTCTCTGCCAGTTAGGTAATTGCTCATAAGGCATCTCCCAGAATATGCCATGCACATGGCTCCGTGTACAAATGCCTCAATAGGCACATCTATATTATCATGCATTTGGCGTATCTGTGCTAAAGATAATTCTCTTGCTACTACAATCCTTTTTGCCCCTTGGTCTGTCCAAAATTTTGCACTATAGTAATTTGTGGTATTCGCTTGGGTAGAAATATGAATTTCAAGTTCTGGTACAATTTTTCTTGCCAAGCTAAATACGCCTGCATCAGCAACAATTATTCCATCTACTTCTAAATCACGTAAAGATTTAAAATATTCTTCCATATGTTCAAAGTCCTGATTATGTGCAAAAATATTTGCTGTTATATATACTTTTACATTTCTATCATGTGCAAATTTTATCCCGTCTGCCATCTCTTTTGGAGTAAAATTTTTCGCCTTTGCACGCAGTCCATAGGCCGTACCACCCATATATACAGCGTCCGCACCGTAAAGCACAGCTGTCTGCAGTGTTTCTAGAGAGCCTGCCGGTGCCAATAATTCCAATTTTTTCATATTTGCTCCTTTTTAAAACTTATAGACACTCCATCACCTATAGGCACAATAGACGTATTTAGCATGTCATCATGCGTTATGTTCCATAAAAATTCTCTTAATCTCTTATGTGTTGTCCTCTGTCTTCGTTCCACATGATAACGTGACTTTGCTACAGCTCCTTTATGCAAAACATTGTCTGCTATCAACACCCCACCTTTGTTTAATACTCTTAGGCAGTCTGGTAACAAGTTAATGTATTGCCCCTTAGCACAGTCCATAAAAACCACATCATACATTACGTCGTCTAAAGTTTGTAATATGTTTATTGCATCACCTTCTAAAATAGATATTTTATCTTCTAAACCTTCCTTTTTTATATTTGCCATAGCTTGATTAATGCATTCTGAGTTTCTTTCTATTGTAGTTATATGAGCATCTATTACTTTGCTCATATATATTGAAGAATATCCTACATTTGTACCTATTTCTAATATTTTTTGTGGTTTTATTATAGATAATAATACATTTATAAAGCCCGATACTTCAGGCTTTATAATAGGCCAATTGGCCTCTTTTTGATATATAGCAGATTCTATGTCATTAAGAACTCCTGTAGTTTCTGGTCTTAATGCTCGTAGATATTGTACTATATAATCATAATTTACTTCACTCATACAAATCCTTTCATACTAACTTTCCCAATATATCTCTATTTTATCTCCATTAACTAATTGATCCATAAAACTTGCCGTACGCCCATTTAATTTCATAATTAGATTACCTTTTTTTGCATTTAGGTCAAAATTTATATAGTCAAATATGCTAGGAAATAAAAATTCAGTTCTATCTGTTAAAGTTACAGGGTCTCCATTTACAGTAACTTCTATGTGATAGGTAGGTTTTTTATAAATTGGCTTAACCTCATCTTCTAAGATTGTGTCATCTGTTTTATAAGCGTCTTCATCGTCTTGCATGTTATAATCTTCGTATATTCTCTGCTCATAGTCATCTAATACACTTATCATATCACCGTCTTTTAATATATATCCTAGTTTCATTTCTTCTTCGTTTACCAAAAATTGACTATTAGTTGTTCCTGTAAATACATTTACTAATTCTTCTATATTATCTACACCGATCTTTCTAATATCATCTTTTTGCTCTATTTGATAATTATACGATAAAATATCGCCATTTTTTAAAAATATCGGTAAGTCTATCTTCGTATCTTCTATAAAAACACTTATTTTAGTGTCTATTAAATCTTCTATCGTTACTATAGCATTTTCTCCATCTATAGCCTTTTTAATGTGTATCTTATCTCCTGTTTTAATCTTGTGCTCCAGATTTACTGGTTGCCCATTTAAGGTAATCATTCCTATTTCGCCGCCACTGCCTTTTATAATGGTACGTTTTCCATTCACCTTAAATATTAGACTCTTGCCTTTATTCGGAAATAACATATTATGTTTAAAGCCTTTTTCAAGTATAGCGTCCATCACGATTGTTTTTTTTGTGTCTAAAAGTTCTACTTGTTCATCATTAACTTCAACTCGTATTACTTGTTCTGCCTTATGCTCCGCACCCACTAAGCAAATTCCGTATGGTGTAATAATTTGCGGGCCTGTTACATCTTTATTTTCATCCACAACACCTTCTACTTGTTCTCCAGTTCTAAGAGTTACACGTATTTTATCCACTCCTGAATTTGCAGATATTTTATCACATAATCCCACTACTTGAGAACCTCCGCCCACGCAAAAAATAGCTTTTGGAATATCATCACCATTTAATTCTATAATCTTATCTGATATTAACGCTGCTAAATTTTCTACAACTGGTTCAATAACCTTTAGTATTTCATCTTTTTTCACCTTACAGCTTGTGCCAATGATATCTTGAAATTGTATTAAGTTTTTGATTCCTATCTCTCGTTTCATTCTATCTGCTGTATTAAAATCTACTAAATATTTTTGCATAATAACTTCAGTTATCTCATCTCCAGCTACAGGTATCATCCCATAGCTTACCACTGCACCATCTTTTGTAATTGCTATATCTGACGTGCCTGCACCCACGTCTACTAAAGCTAAATTTAGCATACGTATATTTTGCGGTATAATAGCTGT
Organism: Candidatus Parepulonipiscium sp. PG-Nun2H_MBin03; assembly: GCA_001995005.1. Classification (GTDB taxonomy): domain Bacteria; phylum Bacillota; class Clostridia; order Lachnospirales; family Cellulosilyticaceae; genus Epulonipiscioides. The sequence continues at coordinate 19,740 of MDJN01000171.1, forward strand.
TATTGCCGCAATCGGTTCTAACGTAAGATGTCTTACATTAAGGTGCACTCTTTTAGTTACTTCATATAGGCTTTCCACAACTGCCTTAGGTAAAAATGTAGCTAATAATTTTACATCAACTTTTTTACCTTTGTGCCCTTCTAGATGACTAATTTCATATCCTTCTAATTTATAATGCATAACAGAATACCCGACGCAATAATAGTTAGCTACGCTATTATTATCATCTTCTTCTAATTCTTTCTGTGCTAGTTCCAGTGCTTGCATTTCAAGTGTTTCTACGTGCATTCTTGTATGCAAAATCGGTTCATTGTACTCTCTGCCTACTTCTATAATTTTCGTGTTTAAAATACGCCCAGCAGCTGCTATAGAAACATTTGTTAAAGTTTGCCCCACTTCTTTTTCTAATATTTCCTTTACATACCTTACAGTACGTGCAACTTTTTCTATATCATGTACTTGCCCATCCATCATTGCACGTTCCTCATGTTCTTTTGAAACACTTTTTATTACTATAAATTTATCTTCTTCTTTATATCCAACAACACCAATAATAGTTCTAGTTCCTATATCTAATCCGAATATCAAATCCTTATTAATTTTAATCACTCTTTTCTATTATGCACATAACAATCTAATATGATGTATACTCAAATTTAATCCAAGTGCTAAAAATTGACCTTAGACAATTGTCTATGGTCACTATTTTGCAAATTCTATTGCTCTTGTCTCTCTTATTATATTTACCTTTATCTGTCCTGGATATTCTAAATCTTTTTCTATTTTCTTAGTTACATTTCTAGCTAATAATGGTAATTTATCATCATTTATCTCTTCTGGTATAACCATTATTCTAATTTCACGTCCAGCTTGTATGGCAAAAGATTTATCCACCCCATCAAAAGAAGTTGCTATCTCTTCTAGTTGTTGCAATCGTTTAATGTAAGTTTCTAATGTTTCTCTTCTTGCCCCTGGTCTTGCAGCCGATATTGTATCTGCTGCTTGAACAATAATAGATATAGCATTATCCGCATCAATATCGCCATGGTGAGATTCTACCGCATTTATTACTACTTTTCCTTCACCATATTTTCTACACAAGTCAGATCCAATCGAAATATGCGAGCCTTCCATTTCATAATCCACTGCCTTGCCTATATCATGTAGCAGACCTGCTCTTTTTGCTAAGCGTATATCTAATCCCAGCTCGGCTGCAATTAAACCACACAAATTTGATACTTCAATAGAATGGCGTAAAACATTTTGCCCATAACTTGTTCTAAACTTCATTTTACCTAATAACCTAATTAACTCAGGATGCAAGCCGTGCACACCTGTTTCAAAAGTCGCAGCCTCTCCCTCTTCACGTATCATAACTTCTATTTCTTTTCTTGCCTTTTCAACCATCTCTTCAATACGTGCTGGGTGAATACGCCCATCTACTATTAATTTTTCTAACGCAATTCTTGCAATCTCTCTACGTATCGGGTCAAACCCTGAAAGAATAACCGCTTCTGGAGTATCGTCAATTATTAAGTCTACGCCTGTTAAAGTTTCAATAGTACGAATATTTCTACCCTCTCGCCCTATTATACGGCCTTTCATCTCATCGCTTGGCAAATTTACAACCGATATCGTCGAATCTACTACATGATCTGCTGCACACTTTTGTATGGCCAGTGTTAAGATTTCTGTAGCCTTTTTATTCGCCTCAAGCTTTGTCTTTGTTTCAATTTCCTTTATAAGGACAGACGACTCAAGATGTATCTCTTCTTCTAGCGAACTTAGTAATACTTCCTTTGCCTGATCTGCCGTAATCCCCGCAATTTTTTCCAGCTCTTTTCCTTTTTGTTCTTCCAATTCTTCAACTTTTACCTTAGTCTTTTCTATCTTTTCTAACTTATTTTGGAGTTGTCCTTCTTTCTGTTCTAGCTGATTTGATCTCTTATCTAAAGTTTCTTCTTTAACAAGAAGTCTTTTTTCTAATTGAGCTAGTTCACTTCTTCTTTCTTTGACTTCATTTTCTGTTTCATTTTTTAACTTAATATTTTCTTCTTTTGCTGTTATAAGCATTTCCCTTTTTTCTGATTCACCTGTTTTTAGCGCGTCTTCTATAATTAATTTTGCCTTATCTTGTGCTGATTGTAGCGTAACATCTATAATTCCCAGTTGTTTTTCCACAACGCTTTTTCTATAAAAAATCCCACCAAAACTTCCTAAAAATATACAAATTATTCCTACTAAAACCATTACCCACATTGGTATTATGACTTCCACCTCTCTTCTTGTAAAATATATCAAAAGTAAACATATTAATTGTATAACTTTTCAAAAACAATGTCAACCCTTAGACATAGTGTCACCATAATTTCATATAATTTTGTCTATATAATCTTTTGTTATTTACCCTTAATCCTAAGCTATTTTTATGAAAACACTTATCTTCTATTGCCAAACTCTGTAAAAGACATTATAATAAAGATATTATTATAATGAAAGTGATGTGATACAATGATTTCAAAATTGGCAATGCAGATAGCACCTTCATCAACTTTAGCTATTACTGCAAAAGCAAAAGAGTTAAAAGACAGTGGTATAGATGTAGTAGGCTTTGGTGCTGGTGAACCTGATTTTAATACACCTGATTATATTAATGAAGCTGCTATAAAAGCAATTAACGACGGGTTCACAAAGTATACTCCTGCTGCTGGTATAATGAGTCTACGCCAAGCCGTAGCAGATAAATTTGAACAAGAAAACAGCGTAAAGTATAGTGCAACTCAAGTTGTTGTAAGTAATGGTGCAAAGCATTCGTTAGTAAATGCATTTATGGCTGTTTTAGATGCTGGCAGCGAAGTGATATTGCCTGCTCCGTTTTGGCTTAGCTATCCTGAAATGGTTAAAATGGCAACTGGTGTCCCTGTTATTGTTCACACTCAACCGGAAAATCGTTTTAAATTAACTCCAGAAGAGTTTGAAAATGCCATTACTCCTAAAACTCGTGCCATAGTATTAAACTCACCTTCTAATCCAACCGGCGTAATATATACTCGGGATGAATTAAAAGCACTTGCTGATATTGCTGTTAAACATGATATTTGGATAATTTCAGATGAAATATATGAGTACTTAGTGTATGACGGTGCCGAACATGTATGTATAGCTAGCTTATCTGAAGAAATTTATAATCATACCATTACTATTAATGGATTGTCTAAAGGATTTGCTATGACAGGGTGGAGAATTGGATTTTTGGCAGCTCCTATAGAAGTTGCAAAAGCTGCTGCAAATATACAATCTCACGCTACTTCTAACCCTAATTCAATCGCTCAAAAGGCGGCAGAAGTTGCTCTTAGAGGGGATAGAGAATTTGTTAAGACTATGATGGTGAATTTTATAGAACGCCGAGCATACTTATATCAAAGTTTAACTGAAATAAATGGTTTTGACGTTGTAAAACCTGACGGTGCTTTTTACTGCTTTGTTGGAGTAAGTAGTCTTTACGGAAAGAGCTATAAGGGCACAAAAATAGATAGTGCTGCAACACTTGCAAAAATATTGTTAGAACAAGCGAATGTAGCTGTAATACCTTGTGCAGATTTTGGAACACCTGATTATATTAGATTATCCTATGCAATAAGTTTAGATAACATAAAAAAAGGTGTAGCAAGAATAAAAGAATTTGTAGATAGTTTAGAATAATTATGCAAAATACCTAGGAATTTAAAATCCCTAGGTATTTTGTTTTTATCTTGTTTTTATCTTAATGAAGTTTTCTTCTATTTATAGGAATCTTTAATTATAGATATTACGTCTTCAGTAGTTAATCTTTGTCTGTCAATTTCAAACAGCCCACCCATATCAGAAAACGCATGTTTAGCATATTCTGGGAATAATTCTTCCTTAATTCCATAATCACTCATTTTCATATCATACACATTACATTCTTTTTGTAAAGCAGTTAGTGCCTCTACTATATTTCCATCTTTATTTCCTAATGCTTTGGCAATCTCACTGGTACGCTCTGGACATACTTTATCAAAGAATTTAAAATACGCTAAAGATAACATAATCAACCCTGCACCATGAGGCAGTTCTGGGTGATATCCTGATAATGCATGTTCTATAGAATGCTCTGAAGTACAAGAAGATAAACTTTCCACAAAGCCTGCATACGTATTTGCAAGCGCAACATACCCTCTTGCCTCTTTATTATCAGGTTCTTTAACAGCAACTCCTAAATACTTTCCAATCAATCTAATTGATTCAAGAGCAAACATATCACTCATTGGATTTGCTATTTTTGCAACATATCCTTCTACAGAATGGAAAAGTGCATCAAACCCTTGATAAGCCGTCAAATCAGCTGGTATAGTAAGCATAAGATTTGGGTCTACAATAGATATTACAGGGAAAGTATGTTCAAAATCTCCATATCCTATTTTTTCTACTCCATTTGTTATAACCATCCAAGGGTCAGCTTCTGTACCTGTTCCTGCCGTAGTCGTTATGGCTACCATTGGTAACGGTTTAACCTTAATAGGATTTCCTTTGCCAGTTCCACCGCCAACATAATCCCAGAAATCTCCTTCGTTTGTACACATAATAGCTATAGCTTTAGCTGCATCAAGAGAAGACCCTCCGCCTAAACCTACTACAAAAGTACACTCGTTAGATTTTCCGATAGCAGCCGCTTCTCTAACAGATTCAATTGTTGGATTTGGTTGTATCTTATCATATACGATTGATTCATGTCCTGCTTTTGATAGTAACTGTTGTACTTTGCTTACATATCCTAGTTTTGTAGTTGAAGTTCCACCTGTTACAATTAATGCTTTACCTGCTGGTAATTCCACTTTTCTAAGTTTATCAAGAGAATTCTCTCCGAAGAAAATTTTGGTTGGTACATAATAACTAAAGTTCATTATACTTCCTCCTAAAAGTTTTGCTTAATTTAACGGTTTTAGTATAGCATATTAAAACGTTTTGTCAACTAGTAATAATGCTTTTTATGTCACTGTAATTAAATCCTCGAGATAAAAGCTTTTTTATATTTTTATCCTGTGTTTTATAATCTAGTTTATCCAATACTTTAGATATATTTTCTAGTTCTAATTTAATATGTTCTTCTTCAATATCTATCTTATCTATACCTTTAAAATATAGCTCTTGCTTTATTTTTCGTATACTTTTATTATTTATAGTCAATTGATGCTCTAGGTAGTTTTGGGCATAATTAACATCATTTATATAGTTATACTCCTCCAAAAAATCTATCACTTGCCTAATTATGTCATCATCATAGTAAGCCAATTTTTCTATAACTTGTTTTTTTGTACGAGGCGAATAAGCAATATAATCTAGTGCTTTATTTTTAGCTTCTTCTAGCATTTATTCGTACACTACCTCTTCTTCATACATATCTTCATCTTCTATTTGGATGGCATCAAAGTTATAATGTGCTCTTACAGCTTGGTCTATTTCTTGCATAATTTCTGGATTATCTTCTAAATAAACTTTTGCATTTTCTCTGCCTTGGCCTAATCTTATATCACCATATGAATACCATGCACCACTTTTATTTACAATATCTATACTACTTGCTATATCTAGTATATCTCCTATTCTAGATATGCCTTCTCCATATATAATATCAAATTCTGCTTGCTTAAAAGGAGGAGCAATTTTATTTTTGACTACTTTAACTCTAGTTCTGCTACCAATAATGTCAGAAGCATTTTTTAATGTTTCTATCTTTCTAATATCCAGCCTAATAGATGCATAAAATTTTAACGCTCGTCCTCCTGTAGTCGTTTCTGGACTCCCAAACATAACCCCAACTTTTTCACGCAATTGGTTTATAAAAACTACTGTACAATTTGACTTATTAATAGCCCCAGTGAGTTTACGCAACGCTTGCGACATAAGTCTTGCGTGAAGACCCACATGAGAGTCTCCCATATTTCCATCTATCTCTGCTCGTGGAACAAGTGCTGCCACAGAGTCAATTACAATAATATCAATTGCATGCGAGCGTGCCATTGTTTCTGCAATTTCTAAGGCTTGTTCACCATTGTCTGGTTGTGATACATATAATTCATCTATATTTACACCTAGCTTTTGAGCATAGCTAGGGTCCAAGGCATGCTCAGCGTCTATAAACGCTGCTATGCCTCCATTTTTTTGTACTTCTGCTATCATATGCAGTGTGACTGTTGTCTTACCTGAAGATTCAGGGCCAAATATCTCTATCACACGTCCTACCGGAATACCTCCTGCACCTAATGCAATATCCAAACTTAATGCACCTGTTGAAAATGTCGTTACTTTTGTATTCACAGCGTCTCCCAGTTTCATAATCGAACCTTTTCCAAAGCGTTTTTCAATTTTGGAAACAGCTTCTTCAACTGCTTTTAATGCTTCGTTATTCATAATTCCTCCTGAGTATTTTGTAAAATTTTTAATAAATTTTGTAATGCATATGCGGTTGCCAATTTTCTTATCTCATTTCTTGTGCCATATAAGTTTACCTTTATGCTAACGCATTTATGCTTTGTTGCAATCCCTATATATATTAACCCAACTGGCTTTTCTGCTGTTTCCCCTGTTGGCCCGGCTATACCTGTTATGGAAATACCAATATCAGCACCTGTTTTTTTCATAACTCCTAGTGCCATTTCATTTGCAACCTCATAACTTACAGCGCCAAAACTATCTAGGGTTTCTTTTTTTACTCCTAAAATATTAATTTTAGACTGATTGCTATATGTTATAAATCCTTCATTAAATATGTTTGATGCCCCATTATTATTTATTAGCCTTGAGGCAAGTAGCCCCCCTGTGCATGACTCTGCTGTACTTATTGTCAGGCTTTTTTCTAATAAATATTCATACACCACTTCTTCAATCACTTTTTTAGTATCGCCAATTACATATTGTTTTAATCTAGTAGATATCTGATTTTTATAATAATCTATATTTTTTTCTATAGTATCTTTGTCTGTGCCATACCCTTTAATTCTAATGCTAACATACCCTTCTCCTAAATATGGAGCAACTTCAACTTCTTCAAAAACGCCTAATAAGTCGTCTATCTCTGAAGCGATTTGGCTCTCTCCTATACCTAGCAGCCTAACTTCTTCTGTTATACATCTTTTGTCTAATTGCGGTACAATATGCTGCTCTATAAAATCATTAAACATAGGTTTTAATTCTCTAGGAGGCCCAGGAAATAGTGCTACCATATTGCCATCTGCTTCAAAAACGCATCCAGGGGCTGTTCCATTTCTATTTATTAATAAATGTGAACCTATAGGTAAATATATTTGCTTAAAATTGGTTTCTAACATCTCTTTTTGCATTCTTCTAAAGAAGTCTTTAAGTTCATCTAACGCTTCTTTGTTTTTTTCCATCTCTAGATTGTAATATTCGCAAACCATCTCTTTTGTTAAATCATCTTTCGTAGGTCCTAATCCTCCGCATAGAATAATTGTGTCTACTCTGTTTTTTGCCACATCCAAGGCATTAAATATATCTTCTTTCCTGTCTCGTATAGATGTATGATAGCATACTTCAGCACCATATTTTTCAAGTTCTCTTGCCATAAAACTAGCATTAGTATTTACGGTATATCCATATACCACTTCATTCCCAACTGCAATTACTTCAATTTTCATTAATGATATCCTTCTCTCTCACAAATATTAAAAGCTCCTTTAAAAGGAGCAATACTGCAGATAATAATCTTATATTATTTTATTATATTTTCTGTAATTTTTCAATGACTTTAGTAAATTCTTCCGGTAATCCATTTTCAAAATACATCTCATTTTTAGTACTAGGGTGAGTAAATCCTAATACTTTTGCATGGAGTTGTTGCGTCTTCAAATTAAATATATGCTTCGACCTGCCATATACGGGGTCCCCCAATAGCGGATATCCTATACTTGTCATATGCACTCTTATTTGGTGCGTTCTACCCGTATAAAGTGTAAGTTCCACATAAGTAGCATTTTTAAATCTTTCTATTACCTTGCACTCTGTTATTGCTCTTTTACCATTTTCCATAACCGCCATTTTTTTTCTATCATGTGGATGCCGTGCAATTGGCTTATCAATTTTTACATAGTCTTCTTTAACCACGCCGTAAACCAATGCGTGGTATTTTCGTATTATGTTATGCTCTTTTAATAAATCAGATAAAAATACATGTGCATTATCGTTTTTAGCCACCATCATAAGTCCTGTTGTATCTTTATCAATTCGGTGCACAATGCCAGGTCTAATCTTACCATTTATACCAGATAAGCTATCCTTGCAATGATATAATAGTGCATTTACTAAAGTATCATTTGTATGTCCGTTAGCAGGGTGAACCACCATCCCTTTAGGCTTATTTATAATAATTATGTCTTCATCTTCATATACAATGTCAATAGGTATATCTTGTGCTAATACATCTATTTCTGTAGGTTCTTCTAAGATAAGCTCAATAGCATCGCCATATTTTATAATAAACCGAGCCGGAACCACCTTGCTGTTTACATATACATTTCCCTGTTGTATCTGCTTCTGTATAAATGAGCGTGTGTATTCTCTAAATTTATTACTAATAAATTTATCTACTCTTTGCTCTATTTTATCTTCTACTTTTAAAACTAACTTTGTATCCAATTTCTACCCTTCTATCGCCTTATCTTTTTTCGGTAAATCTTCCAATATCATAACTATCATAAAAATTATTGTGCCTGTTACAACGCATATATCAGCTACATTAAATACCGGAAAGTCTATTAATATAAAATAAAACATATCCACTACATATCCTAGAAATACTCTATCAATTAAATTTCCAATAGCACCACTCATAATTAATGTAAGTGAAACTTTATATATTTTTTGTGTTTTAGTATCAGGGATTTTTCGCCAATATACTAATATTGCTCCTATTACTACTATAGTTACAATTATAAAAAACCATTGCATATTTTGCATCATACCAAAGGCTGCTCCTCTGTTTTCTACATATGCTAAATGGAATACTTGCGGCCAAATTTCTATTTCTTGCACTTGTTTCAATGTAACACTTGCCCAGTTTTTTGATATTTGGTCTATTCCTACTAGTACTATACCTAAGATGATTAATATATATTCCATTTCTCACCTCATATCTTATGATATCTCTATATCTAGTTCATTCATCGCATCATTTATTAAAGTGTTTATATCTCCTGCTACTTTTTTTACTTCCATCTCATCATAAGGCACTTCCTCTAATTTATTATTAGTGATAAAAGAAGCTTCTTCATAGACAGTATCTGTACTTTCTTTTTCCTCATCGCAATTATCCCAAGCCATAGTTTTAATACGTTCTTCTATCTTAGTAATTTCACTATCGTTTTGTACCTTAGTTAACTGCTCTGAAATATGTGTCATAGCTTTTTCTTTAAATTCTTTATATATATGTGTAACCTTAATTAGCTCTTCTTTACTGCGTTGCAAAGATTCTAAACTGGCCTCTTTTATAATTTTTTCTTTTTTGTAGGCTTCTTCTAATAATGTGCTTGCAGTAGTTTCTGCCTCATCTTTAATTTGTTTTGCTTCTTCTATTGCCATATCAATCATAGTTTTAGATTGCTCCGTAGCCGTATCTTTTGTTTCTTGTGCAACTTTTTCTGCCGAAACTAAAGCATTTTGTATAGTCTGCTCCATACTTTTATAATATTGTAACGAATCACTTAAATTTAGTGCATGTATTTTTGCGTCTTTTACTTCTTGGTCCATGGTGTCCATAATCTTTATAACTTCTGCAAAAAAATTATCCACCTCTTCTATATTATATCCTCTTAAGGTAGTTTTTTTAAATTCTTTACCTTTTATATCTTCTATTGTCAACAAGTAATACACTCCCTTTTTTACATATATTTATGCACTTTCACATAAAGTCTATTTTTTCGGCTAACTCCTATAACTTCGACTAACTTTATTTTTCCATAACCTTTAAGAGAAATTGTCTCTTCGACTTCTAAATTATATGACTTATTTATTATGACTCCTTTGCTTTTTGCTCTGTCTTGATTGATCAGCTTAGAACACTCACTTCTTGATATCCCAAAACCTAAACTTAAAATGCTATCTAAGCGAAGTGAGGACACTGTTCCGGTTATTTCCTTAAAATTTGGCGGTGGCACAATCACTTCACTTAATTTTACTAAGGAGACTTCTATTTTACTATACCTTCCTACATGAGTTAAATTCCATCTAATATAATCGGATATCTCTGGCTCACAAAATATATATGCTATAAACTGGTTAATTATAATATCGCCTATTTTACTGCGTTCTATACCAAGACCTAAAATACTGCCCAAATAATCTCTATGCGTCAGTGGTTTTCCGATACCTGTTTTTACCTCAACTTTCAATGTTGCTATCGGCGGTTGGTATATCTGTGGATACGGAAAAAAACTTACTACAGAGCGTGTTGCTTCTTTGTATCCACCTATAATTTCATAGTTACTATTAAATTTTCCTTTTACATATTTTTTTAAAACACTCTCTATCCAATCAGTTTCATAAAAATTGGTCGATATCTGTCTATGTTGGTTATATGCTTTATCATCATATTCTAATATAGTCTTTAAAAATAATTTTTCTTTTTCATCTGTTACAATAACCCATTGTATATGCATATTACTCCTTATTAAGTTTAATGTGCTCTGGTAACATTACGTAAATTTTTGGTGTCAATAACTCAACAGTACCATCAAGAGCAAAACTCACTCCAGACAAATAATCTAGTGCTCGTTGTATCTCAGGATCAGATAATTTTTCCATATTTACTATTATGGCTCTTTTGTTTTTAATATACTTTGCAATTTCTCCTGTAACATTATATTCTGCCATAGTAATGCTTAGGATCTCTTGCCTTGTTAGCGTTTGTTGTAATTTATTAGCTGGCATAACCGGCTTTACAATCTGGGGAGTCGGTGTAGCTACAGTTTGTGAAACAATTTTTGGTTCCTCTTCGTACTCTTCATCCTCATACATATCGTCATAGTTCCCCCTGAAATTTTTCAAAAAATCAATCATGTATCTCACCTTCTTTTCTCTATTGTCTGTTACCAAATATAAATGAACCTACTCTAATGCAGTTTGACCCACATTTTATAGCTACAGCAAAGTCACCGCTCATTCCCATAGATAAAATATCCATATTTACATTATCTCTTTTTTGTTTACTAATGTCAATAAATATTTCATAAAGTCTGGTAAAAATATCTTTATTTTCCTCTGCATTTTTAACAAATGGTGCTACTGTCATCAGACCTTTTACATTAACTTTTTGCAATTGTTGGACATATTCTAGTGCATCCTCAATTTCTTCTACATAAAACCCATATTTGCTCTCTTCCCTCGCCACATTAATTTGCAACAAAACGTCTACGGTAATATTCTTTTTAATAGCTTGCCTTTCTAATTCAGCCAATAATTTAATACTGTCGACTGAATGGATTAATTTCACTTTATCAATTATATACTTAACTTTATTAGTTTGCAGATGGCCAATTAAGTGCCAATTAATAGGCAAAGATGTACTCTCAATTTTTTCAAGTAATTCTTGTACCTTATTTTCACCAAAATCCGTTAAACCGTACTTATATGCCTCTTCAATTGCAGATATAGGGTAAGTTTTTGATACTGCTACTAATAAAATATCTGTTCTACCATCTAGTTGTTTTTTTAGTTCTATAATTTTTTCCTGCACGTATTTCTCTCCTTAAAAAATTTGTTGTGATTTGCCTACCAAATAGAGATTAATCCTAATTTTGTATATTAAAATTTTTTACTAAATCGTTTTCATTTATTCCCTTTGGATTTGATATAATTTGGTCTTTTTGTTGCAATGCAGTGTTACTATCCATAGATAATATTGCATATTCATCGTTTTGTACTATTGGGTTAACCTTTTTAAAATTAGCATATCCTCCATTTATTGCATACACCCCTTGTACAATAACTAACTCTGTTATTTCAAAAGTTTCGTTTGTTTCAATATTTACTAAAATATCTTTTAGTTTAACAGTATTTGCAGTTTCTAAATTTTGTTCTATGCCTCTGTAATCATCTTGTGTAAGATAAGTTGTTATCTCAACAAATGTAGTATCCTCTCCTTGTTGCACATATACACCATTTTTACCATTTTCTTTGAAAATATATGAATTTGGTATCATAATTATCATCTTTTCTACAATAGATTGTAATGGAATTTTAAGCCCTGTTGCTGCTTCTTTTCCTATAGAAAATTCTATTTTTCTTAATGATAAAAACTCCAATAAGTTAGTATCTACTTTAAATACTAGTCTAGTTCTATCTTCTATGTCAACTTTTTCAGTTAACATTGCACGTAGTATATTTTCCCCAACTACATGTAATTCATACTCATCATTTACTGTATACTCCAATGCTGTGTCCACAAAGCAAACTATCTCAAACGTATACCCTGTAACTATTCTGTATATAGGTTCATTAATTGTAGCTATATCACTCATTTTAGTAGAAACACTTGTGTTATTAATGATATTTTTATACGTTTCATAATCCATCTCACTGCTTATCTGCTCATACCCATCTGTTTTGTAGGAGATTATCCCATTTACGTCTGAAGTAATGCTATTTTCATTCTTTTTTATTTCAGTTGTCAGTCCAACTCTTTCATTACTAATATCTTCAACTACTGTATCTTGTGCATAATAATTTCCTTTTTGGTTTATTTTTACTTCTATTTCTTTTCGCATTTCATAAATGTCTTCTGTCCCTATGTTATATTGTTTCTTATAATATGTGTTTACTATACTAGATATATCACTTGATATAGTTGCAATTTCAGGAGCATAACTAGACATTTCGATACGATTACTTTGAATATTAAAAAGATTTGTGTTAACTTCTTTTAATTCATCTTCATACATATTGGCTAGATTAGTATCTGAAACTACAGCTATTTGCCCCCCTTGTTTTACCATTTGTCCTTCTTGAATAATATACGTTATGTCTCCTAGGAATGGGCTAGTATAAAGTTGTTCCGAGCGTATAACCACTCCTTCTAATATTTTACTATTATCAATCGAGCCTATCGCTACTTCTTGATATGATAGAGCTTGTACTGAATTTAATTGCATAAATAAAGCTATAGCTAATATTATAACTAGCATAAATAGTATGCTAGTTGTAATAAATTTTCTATTTGCCGTTTTTCTTCTTTTATTATAATAATAAGTACTATTTCTAATAGCAGTTGTTTGAGTTGTTGTAGTTTTTTTTGGGTTACTCTTTTTATTATTTTTATTATATGTACTGGTTGGTTTCTTACTTTGTTGCTGAGACTTAAATATCGTGTTATTTTTTTGCCTTCTATATTCTTCTAGATTTACAGTTTTCGCACTAGCGGGTACGTGTTTACGAGTCTTTTTTTTATCCTTAGCCATTTTTATCACCTACTCTAATTTTTTCCGACAAAATTAGTGTAACATTTTTTTTGTATTTAGTCAACTCAAAAACTCATAAGCGACTACCAGCTTATGAGTTTTTGATCTATATATATTCACCAGTTAAGTTGTATATCATCCATTCAGATATATTAGTAATATGGTCAGCTATCCTTTCTAAGTATTTGATAATCATAATATACTGTGGTCCTACGCTTATAAAATTAGTATTCTCTTGCATATACTCAATTAATTCTTTCCAGATTTGTGTAAATTTATCATCAATTGTATCGTCATATTCACAAACTTCTCTTAATGTATCAATGTCTTTTTGCTTAGAAGCTTCTAAGGTGCGTGAAAGCATATCACTCACACTTTGCATCATTTTATTAGTGTGCCTTTTGAATGCATCCTTTTCAGTATAAGGTGCATCTTTAATTTTTAAGTAATAACTGCAAATATCTTGGCATTGATCTGAAATTCTTTCCATATCAGTTATTATTTTGATAACTGACATAATAAGTCGTAAATCCTTTGCTATTGGCTGCTCTTTTGTAATAAGTAATACGCATTTACGTTGGATTTCTAATTCTAAATCATCAACTTTCTTTTCTCCTTCTACTACTTTTTCAACAAGACTGGTGTTATTGTTTATTAATACTTCGAGGGTATTATCTAAAATTTCTTCAATTTCCATGCCCATGTCCGCCATTGAGTAGCGTAAATCTTGTAATTCATTCATAAAATTCACTCGTGATTTCATACTATTCCCCTATCTTTATTAACCAAATCTACCTGTTATATAGTCTTCTGTTTTTTTCTTTTGAGGATTGCTAAAAATCTGCTCTGTTTCCCCTGTCTCCACCAAGTCTCCTAGTAAGAAAAAAGCAGTTTTATCTGATACACGCACTGCTTGTTGCATATTATGCGTTACTATTATAATAGTATATTTTTGTTTTAACTCATTCATTAAGTCTTCTATCTTTAAGGTTGAAATAGGATCAAGTGCAGAAGTAGGCTCATCCATTAATAACACTTCTGGACTCATCGCAATTGCTCTTGCAATGCAAAGCCGTTGTTGTTGTCCACCAGATACTCCAATTGCACTCTTTTTAAGCTTGTCTTTAACTTCGTCCCAAATCGCCGCAGATTTTAGACTACTTTCTACTATCTCATCTAGCGTCTTCTTATTTTTTATACCTTGCATACGAGGTCCGTACGCAATATTATCATATATACTCATTGGAAAAGGATTTGGCTTCTGAAACACCATGCCAACTTTTTTTCTAAGCTCAATTACATCTTGTTTAAATATGTTCTGGCCTTTAAATGTGATACTTCCTTCAACTCTATTTTCCAGAGCCAAATCACTCATTCTATTTAAAATTCTAAGTAATGTAGATTTTCCGCATCCAGAAGGGCCTATAAATGCCAATACTTCTTGTTCTACTACATCAAGGTTTATCCCTTTTAGTGCTCTAAAATCACCATAATAAAACGATAAATCTTTTATGTTCATTATATCACTCATATTTATCTCCTTTTAATCTAATATTTATTTATTTCTATCTTAAAGAATATTTGTTTTCAAAATATTTTATTTAGGTTAAATTAAGGTTAAATTTTTTGTAAATTAAACTGTCATCATCTTTTTTCAGAAAATAACTTGTCATTTTTATTAAATTAATGTACTATAACACTATTAAAGGGACTTAACTTAATCGCCCTATCAAAATATTGGAGGAATGTAAAATGGTAAAAATAGCAGTTTTAGGTTGTGGTACAGTTGGTGGTGGGGTTTTTAAATTAATAAAACAAAATGCCAACGATATTGAACAACGGATTGGACAAAAAGTTGAAGTCAAAAAAGTGCTAGAAAGAGACGCAGATAAAGCTCACTCAATTGGTGTTACAACTGAATTATGCACTTCATATGATGAGATTTTACAAGATGATGAGATTAAAATTATTGTTGAATTAATCGGCGGCACTGAATTTGCATATGATTGTATTATAAAAGCTATAGAAGCTGGTAAAAATGTTGTAACTGCAAATAAAGATTTACTTGCAATTAAAGGCGAAGAGATTTTTAGCCTTGCTAAACAAAAAGGTGTTGACATATGCTTTGAAGCAAGTGTTGCAGGTAGCATACCTATTATTGGACCTATGCAAAATGTTTTATGTGCCAATACATTTAGTGCTATAGTAGGAATTTTAAATGGAACAACAAATTACATCTTAACCAAAATGAATGATTTTGGCTTATCTTATGAAGAAGCGTTAAAGCAAGCTGCAGATTTAGGGTATGCTGAAGCTAATCCTAGCTCTGACGTAGAAGGAACAGACGCTGCTCGTAAAATTGCAATTTTAGGTAGCCTTGCCTTTAATTCACGTTGCACACTATCTAATGTGTATTGCGAAGGTATTACTAAAATTGTTGAAAAAGATATAATACTTGCTAAGAAGCTAGGCTATACAATCAAATTAATAGGAATGGCCAAAGAAAAAGATGATAAAATAATATTATTTGTAAGACCAACATTCGTCCCTATGTCTCATCCTTTAGCTTCTGTAAATGATGTGTTTAATGCAGTATTTCTAAAGTGTGATGCAGCAGATGAAATCATGTTATACGGGCGTGGCGCAGGTGAAATGCCTACTGCAAGCTCTGTAGTTGGAGATGTTATGACAATTTGTAATAGCATAGCAAATAATACTACTGGTCAGCACGGGCTAGATTGTTATAAGCAAAAGGAAATTTTACCAATTGGTGAACTAGAATCTTCTTTTTGTTTAAGACTTAGAGTGGCTGATAAACCTAATGTATTAGCAGGAATTGCAAGCGAACTAGGTAATCGTGGTGTTAGCATTGAATCTGTTATTCAATCACCTGTCCCAGATGTTGATATGGCAAGCCTTACTATAATTACTCATAAAGCAAAAGAGCAAGCTTTACAAGATGCTATTAGCAGTCTAAAAGAAAAAGAATATGTAGAAAAAGCTTATATATTTATGTGCTTAGATAAAACAAACTAAGGAGGATTATATGTTCTACACTAGTACCCGTGGGGATAATAATAAAGTAACAGCTGCACAAGCTATAGTTAAAGGACTTGCTCCAGATAAGGGACTGTATACGCCTGAGAGTATCCCTGTTTTATCACAACAAGAGCAATCCAACATACCAAATATGTCGTATAAACAAGTTGCTAACCTAGTATTTAGTAAGTTTTTAACCGACTTTACAAATGAACAAATTGATAATTGCATTAATAATGCTTATGATAATACGTTTGATAATGATGAGGTTGCACCTCTATATAAATTAAATGAACTTACTCAAATATTAGAACTTTGGCACGGTCCAACCTGTGCATTTAAAGATGTAGCCCTGCAAATTTTACCGCATTTTCTTACTACAGCTATAGATATTACAAATGAAAAAAATGATATTGCTATAATAGTTGCAACATCTGGAGATACCGGAAAAGCAGCTCTTGAAGGCTTTAAAGATGTCAAAGGAACTAAAATAGTTGTAATGTATCCTAATACCGGAGTTAGCCTAATCCAAAAACAACAAATGATTACGCAAGACGGTGAAAATGTACATGTTATCGCTATAAAAGGTAATTTTGATGATGCTCAAACTGCAGCCAAAAATATTTTTACAAATACAGAACTTAATGAAAAATTATTACAAAATCACACTAAATTATCTAGTGCTAATAGCATAAACTGGGGTCGTTTACTGCCTCAAATAGTTTATTATGTTAAAAGCAGTTTTGACATTGCACAAGGTGACATAGATTATGTAGTTCCGACTGGGAATTTTGGTAATATATTAGCTGGATATTACGCAAAAATGATGGGAGCCCCTATTGGAAAATTAATATGCGCATCTAATTCAAATAATGTATTAACTGACTTTATAAAAACTGGAGTATATGATAAAAGACGTGAATTTTTAAAGACTCTATCTCCGTCAATGGATATATTAATCTCGTCAAATCTCGAAAGATTATTATACGAGATATCCGGGCACGACAGCACGCTTATAAATTCTCTTATGACAGAGCTTGATACAAACGGATATTATGAACTTCCTGCAACCTTAAAAGAAAAAATGCAGCAATTATTTGTCGCTGAATGTGCTAGCGATATCGAAACTCAACAAGCAATTGCACAATGTTTTAATAAGTATAATTATCTATTAGACACTCATACCGCTGTTGCGTATTATGTATTAGAAAAATTAAATAATAATAATCCTACTGTAATTGTTTCTACAGCAAGTGCATATAAATTTCCAACCGGTGTATACACTGCTCTTAAAGACTGTCATCCTACTGTAGACGAATATCAATTATTAAAAGATTTAGAAAGCTTAACAAATTGTGAAATACCAAAACCAATTCAAAATCTTGAACAAAAAGCAGTTTTGCACACGCTGCTCTGCGATAAAACGGATATAGATGCTACAATAACTAAATTAATCTAATCGGATAAAAACGTTATGCCAAAAAGCAAAAAGCACGCACAACTTGAAGAAAATAGAAATAAGTATATAGCTAATAAATTCAAAGATTTTTACTATAAAGATAAAAAATATCGTGCTCGTTGTATTCCTTTAAAGTTTAAGGAAGATTTATTCAATATTATATATCTGACTCATTATATAGAAAGTAATAGCGACGAGATAGATACCGAAGGATATATATATTATAAGCCGATGCTTTCACGTAAAGGTAAACTATATATGTTTAAAAATCTTTCTACTGCAAAAACTGCAAAAAAGGATGCTCCTCGAAAAAAAGAGTCTCCTGAGCCTACAAATATTTTCTCAGCAGGTATAGGTAAATTGTCTTACCTTATGAAATCATATTTATTTGGACGCTCTAGCAAAGGAAAAGCTGAAATTCATATCGCTCTTAATACTATACTTATATTTTTACCATATCTCATACTAATAGGTATAGGCATATACTTATATGTCATGGGATATCAATAAATTTCGTATAGCATTGTATAATTTCCGTCATTATTGTCAATAATCTAGGTACTACAAAGATATTCATTATAAATTATATAATATTAGGAGCTGATAACTATGAATAAAAGTGGTAATCTACAAGATGTAATTCTTAATCAATTAAGAAAAGAAAAAATTTATACAACTATCTTTCTTGTCAGTGGATTCCAAATAAAGGGCACCATTAAGGGATTTGATAACTTTATAGTGTTGTTAGATGTAGAAGGCAAACAACAATTACTATATAAGCATGCTATATCCACTATTTGCCCTTCAAAATCTGTTTCCCTAAACCCAACAGAATCTCAGCTATAAAATAAGCAGCTGACACACTAAATAATCTAGCGTGTCAGCTTTTTTTTTATTACTAATGTACTATATTATATATATTAGATTGCATAGCGTACTTATCTATAGATATCAATTCTAATTCGCCAATCGGCTCTTTATCTATATATTGTTGGCGGGTAACTTGTACAGTATAACCGTTTTTACCAGCAGTAACTACTCCATTATTTTGTGCCTGATTATATACATACATAGTAGACGGTTCCGTAGTCTCTATTATATCTGTTGTGATTACATATTTTATATTTTCTAACGCCTTATTCGAGTATATATCTACAGTTAATTCATCATCTTCTAAATAAGAATTAATCAAAATTGGATATGACAATGTATTAATAAATCTCAAGTTTAATTGATCTTTACTAAATGCAGCGTCTAGTCCTAGTGGAATATAATTTATAGCGACGGTATTTGAATGTCTCTCTTGTGGGTTAAGTCCTAAATTTAAAATAGCAGTATATAAAGTTGATGATAGTTGACCTATTCCTCCACCAATCATATCTATCATCTTTTCTTTAACTCTTACATTACCTAGTACAAATCCTTGCTGTTGTGTTATGTCTCCTATTAATTTATCATAGTCAAATACCTCTTCAGGCATTAATAATATATTAGATATTTTAGACGTTGCCACATTAAGATTAGTAGCTTCAGCAGAGTCAGGTTCTACCATAGTTTTTATAGATATAATTTTCGTATCAATCTGACTGATGGTTTTTGTATCTATACTTGGTTTTTGTATATCTAAATATTTTGACACATCTATAACTGTAAAATCCCATACTTCAAATCTTGATATTGTCTCTTCTAGTAAAGCATCTACATTAATTGTTACTAATGGGTTATGCTCTGTTATTTGCAATGAATCTTCTATAACTTGTATACTGGCTACTCTGATATCTTGATGAACTATTTCTTCCATATGTTCTATATAAGGTAAAATTATATTTTCGTCTATCATTATCTTTGGCATATATATCATGTTAATATTTAATACATAATTCAGTAAACTTTGTAATACTGTTGGTTTGTCTTCAACTATTTTTTGTAATATTCCATCTATAGGCACTGTTTGTGGTATTTCAATAAAGTTATTACCATACTTTAAAGTTACAACTTCTTTTTCAATAAGTAACGCTTCTTCATACGACATACCACTTATATTTATATTTTGTAAATACGTATTATACCCAAACTTATTACCTATAGGATTAACAATTAATACACCTATATAAACACCAATAATAGAAATTAGTATATTTATAAAAATATGTTTCATGGTTGCTACTCTTTTGGCTTATTGTTACAAAATTCTAAAATATTATTTATTCGTTTAGACTCAGATGACATTAAGTCTAATTGCCCTTTTAATGTGTCTTGCTTTTGCTGTATAGTCTCTTGACATTTAGCTATCATTTCATTATATTTAGTAATTTCGTGATATAATTTACTTATTTCTAAGTTCATTGTATGCTCATATTGCTTTATATAGGTATTTAAAACGCTGTTTCTTTTGTGTCCATCTGTTAATAAAGTATCTAGATTAATTGCAGATACTTGCAATATATTATTTATTGTTGTTTGCTTTACAAATTCAGGTAGTTCAGTAGGTAATGCCTTAATTAAGTTTTCTAAATAAAATACTGTTTGTTGGGAACTTTGAATTTGCATATTATGTTTTTCATATAATTCTTCTATGTTAGTTATATCATTTTTATCCTCTACCGTGGAGGTGTTTTTTGTATCAAGTGGCATAGTTACTGTTTTGCGGTCTGCTTCTGCCACTAAAGTATCTTCTTCAGGCATGTTTTTTTCAATTATACTATACTTTTCCAAAACTGACATTAGCTTAGCCATCTTTACTCCCTTCCTATAAAATATAACTGATAAATATTCCCCACATCATACTCAATATTAGTGTGCATATATTAACCCCTATTATATAAGCTTTCTTCTTTAATTTATATCCCCTGTCCTCAAAAAATAAAGAGACATACCATGTTAAAATATATGCTAAAATTACGCTCATTGCGAGTCCGATTAATAGCAATTGCATTAAATATGACCCCCTTTCAAGATACTTTATTGAGCATAATTTCTCTAAATCTATTTACTTATACTTTCTATTGTTTTCACCATATCATACTTTTTTAAAATAGTCAACGAGCTTAATTATTAAGGTTATATTTCTACCCAGTCATTGTTATTATATAGATATAACAGTTTGTGTTTAACTGTTTTTTGCGTAAGCCCTTCTAAAGCAGTTGCATATAAATCTATTTGCATAGTATATCTTTGCTTTATGTCATCAATATTTGTTGTTTTATCAGTTTTATAATCTATTAAAACTATGCCATCCTCTTCTTCAAAATATGCATCTATTATGCCTTGTAACAAAACGGTGTGCTCTTTTGCATCTGAATTTACTATTTTAGCATCTGTTTTATAAACAAAAGGTTGCTCTTTAAAACTAGCACAAGATTTCCTCATCCTGTTTATAATATCCGAATTTGCAAATTCTACTAATTTATCTATCCTTACTAACTTTAGTGCTTGCTTATCTATTTTATTTTGCTCCACTAACTCAGTAAGATTGCGTCCTAATGAATTATAATCTTTATTTTGCAAATAATCTATATTTTCAAACACACTGTGAATAATAGAACCACGCAAGAGAGCATTTTGTATATTATCAAATCTAGGAATATATTTATCCACTTTGGCATCATGTTGCATTTCATTTTTAAGATAAGATACGGAAACTTTATGAGGTAAACTTAAACCTGCTTTATTTTTATATGTGTAGTTAAGCTTTTTAAATATCTCATCTTTATTGTTTGTATATTGTAATTGCGTGCTATGCTCAAACTCAAATTGGTGGGTGTCTCTTTTTTCACTTTTATCTTTTGTTATTTCATCTACACTCCATTTTTTTAACATCCAATTAGCTTTCGGATTATACCCATTTATACTAATATCGCCAATATTTTTATTCGTCATAAGACTTAGCATAATCCATTCCAGATAACTTTTTTGTTTTCTTATTAATAATGTATTTACTAAGAGTGTATTTCTAGTTGCATATATTTTAGATTTATTAAATAATTTGGCATATTCTTTACTTATTCCTGTAATAACTAATTTTTCTCTTGCACGGGTTAGGGCTACATATAAAATCCGCATCTCTTCTGAGATATTTTCTCTGTGTATTCTATTTTTTATAGCTATTTGAGATATAGTAGGATATTTGATATAATTATGCTTGTATTTTGTACCAAAACCTAGTTCATTATGCAATAATATCGGCTTAGATATATCTTTATTATTAAACTGTTTACCAGCTTGTGCTAGAATTACTATAGGAAACTCAAGCCCTTTACTTTTATGAATGCTCATAATCTTCACAACATTATCTTGTTCTAGATTAACTTTAGCCTGCTCTAGCTTATCTTTTAGAGTCTCAACTTTTTTAAGATAATTTATGAAGCTAAATAATCCTGTTTTTACGTTTTCCTCATAACATTGGGCTTCTGTTTTTAAAATGTGTAGATTTCCTATTTTTTGTTCACCTAATGCACATATATATC
Organism: Candidatus Parepulonipiscium sp. PG-Nun2H_MBin03; assembly: GCA_001995005.1. Classification (GTDB taxonomy): domain Bacteria; phylum Bacillota; class Clostridia; order Lachnospirales; family Cellulosilyticaceae; genus Epulonipiscioides. Next base: position 42,191 of record MDJN01000171.1, read on the forward strand.
TATAATACCCTGTTTTTAAATATATCTCACTAATTAGCTCTTCTACTGTTACAATAGTAGATAATTCTTTAAAATATTTTATATTTTCTATAAAATCACGTAATACTATGTCTTCATTTTGCGATAAATATTCTACAAGTGCTTGATAAAAAGTACCTGTTAAATCTGAATTTCTTATAGCTGAAAGTTTTTCAAAATCTACTCCTACAATAGGGGAACGTAGCACTGATATTAGTGGGATATCTTGGTCTATATTATCAATTATCTGTAAATAATTAATCATACACCTAATCTCTGTGGCTTCAAAAAAAGATTTATTAACTTCTGCATATGCATTTATACCTGCGTTAATTAATTCTTCTTCAAATATTACTGAACTTGTTTTGGCACGTAGTAAAATCACAACATCTTTATATGTGGCTTTTCTATATTCATTAATTTCTTTATCATAAATTTGCGTGGTTTCTAACATTTGTTTAATAAGTTTTACAATAAGTTTTGCTTCAGTTGTGTCTTTATCTTCTTCATTACTATCTTCGTTATCCTCATGAGCTTTAGTATTATTTTCTATTATATGAATTTCACTGCAAGGGTCGTTATATTTTTTATCATATAAGTTACCATACTCTAGTCTAGCATTTTTATCATATTCAAGGTCTCCTACGTCTTTGCTTAGCAATTGTTCAAAGATTTCATTAACTGACCTTAATACATTTTCTCTACTTCTAAAATTTTGTGATAAATCTATAGCAATATTATTACTTGGTAATTTAGTTTTAAAATCATCATATTTTTCAGAAAATATCTGCGGGTTAGCTAATCTAAATCTATATATACTCTGCTTCATATCTCCTACCATAAAGATAGTTGCCCCTTTTGATGTTAATGCTTTAAGAATAGTTTCTTGCACATTGTTAACGTCTTGATACTCATCTATATATATTTCTTTATAAAATTTCGATAATTCTATGGCAATTTCTGTTGCATTACCATTTTCATTAACCAATATCTTTAAGGCATACTGCTCCAAATCGTTAAAATCTAATAACCCTCTATCTTTCTTTATGTCAGAATATTTTTTTGTAAATACGTTTACTAACCGGATTATTTCTTTAATTAAATTGTCCAGTCGTGGGTTATCTGTGGGCATACTACACTGGGATTTTATATTTTTTATATGGTCTTTATATACTTCTCGTAATAACTGTACCTTTTCTTTTAACTCAGGGTCAGCATCTTGTTTCCTATTTAAAGTCGCAAATTTTATTGATATACTTTTGTTCACTTTTTCTAATGTATCCGTATTAATATTAGATAGCATATTTTCATCTTCTTCTAACGCAGTCAAATATTTTACGGGGCCATTCGGTTGATTAGCGATATTTTTAGCTTCTGTAATTATATCTTTTAAACTGTCTATTTCCTGTTTTATGCCTTCTAATATACTTTGTTCATATATCTTATTCTCACAAAAACATACTAATTTTTCGTCTAACCATTTTTCAGGAAATGGTATACTCCTTGAAAAATTATATATACTTAATAATAATTCTACTATAGTGTTTGTACCTCTTAAATCCCCATAAGTATCCATTACTGCATAAAATTCTGATGACGCTTTATCTAACTCCTCCTCTATTACCTGTTCCATAACTTCTTGTTTTAATAAATTTATTTCTATTTCATTACTAATCTTCATATTTGGTTCTAAATCTAATTCATTAAAATACACAGTAATTAATCTATAGCAAAATCCATGTATTGTAGATATAGATACTGTTGGTAATAAGGTCAGTTGTTTTTCAATGTGTGCATGCAAACTATCATCAGCATCACGAAGATGTTCTTGCAATTGAGCTTCTATTCTTTCTTTCATTTCAGTGGCAGCTGCATCTGTAAATGTAACTACCAAAAATTTATCTATGTCAACTAACTCCAATACTCTATTTACTAAGCGTGTAGTTAGTACCGCTGTTTTTCCTGAACCTGCCGCAGCAGATACAAGTATATTTTTATCTCGTAAATCTATTGCCTTTTGCTGTGTAGGCGTAAAGGGCATATTACTCCTCCTGTATCTCCATCTTTTCTAATACTGTTTCTTTTGATATGTTTTCCAACTCATCATACCTATCCACTTCTTTGTCAAACCCGCATATCCCTATATATTTACAGTAATCACACGCTGTTTTATTCCCTAATTTATACGGCATCGCTGTTATTTTTCCCGCTAGCATCTGTTCACTTAATTTTTTTATTGCAGTGTACACATGCTTTCGCATTGCATCAAGTTGAGCTCCGCTAGCTACTATAGAATTTTTACTATATTTTCCGTCACTTTTCTTTATTTGAACTGGGATTATTTGATTATTAATTCCTTTTTCTATAGCATTAATTATTTCTTTATTATCAATAGTTATGCCTGATAATTTAAAAGGTTTATATAAATTTAACTGTTCCTTATTTTTAAGGTCATCACATTTTATTTCAGCTGCTTTTATGGCAAAGTAGTATAAACCTGCTTGTTTTGCGTCTGGGTTTTCTCTTAAATATGCGTCCATATATAATAATAATTGTAATTGTAGAGCATAATAAACTTCTACTAAGTTAAATTGTGTTTTATCACTTAATTTATAATCCAGTATTTTTATATGCGTGTCATCTTCTTTTCTAAATATATCTATTCTATCTATTTTGCCTGATATAACTATATCTCCAAATGTTGTTTCAAAGTTATATTCATAATCGCTAGGGGTGAAGTCTGAATTTTTGAGTTGATATGTTATTGCATTTATTGCACGCAAGCTCATGTTCTCAATTCTATGTGCCATATATCTGATATGCCCATCGTCTATTTTTTTGTTATTATTTATACTTAAACTTTGTGTTACGCATTCTTTCACTAAATTATGTTTTTGCTCTTCGGATACATCTATCCATGTACGCTCTATCTGCTTAAGTTTTTCAGGGTATATTTGTAATATACTATGAAAGATGTTACCTATATCTAAATTATCTAATTTAAATACTTTTCTCTCATTCACTTTTAGACCATATTCAATAAAATAACTACAAGCACATTTTCTAAATTTTTCTAAACTTGTAGCAGATAATCTATAGTTATAGATTGATTTTGCAACCTCAGATTTAAGATAATTTTGATGTGGGTTAAATTGAAAATGTTTTAATATATTTGAATTATTATAATTATTTTTTATATACCAACTATATGCATCTTTATAACTCAAATCATCAGATGGAGTCTTCACTAAAGATACAATTTCTTTTAAGGTTTGTTCAGGCGTATATATATTTTCAGTAAAATTCACTGGGGTTATTTCGCTTATATTAAATAACCTGTTTACTCTATTAAACATAATAGATGGACGCTTGCTTTTTCCTTTATCATCTGTTACTATATAACTTACTGTTAACTTATCACTTGCCTTAGTTAATGCAATATAAATTTCTAATTCACTACTATATAACTGCATGTTAATAAATGCATCGTTAAGGTGGGTCGCATTTGCAAACCAACTTAAATCTACGTTTGAAAATATAGTATTTGGTTGCGAATTTTTTGGAAATACTCCTTGATTAGCACCTATAATAAAAATGGCTTTTTGTTGCGGCAATCTTGTTCTTTCTATCTCGCCTATTAGGACTATATCTTGAGCTATTGGAATAATGCCCATTTTTTTATGCCTAAAACTAATATTTAATATCTTTTTATAAATTTTTAAATTTACGTAATCGTTTCCTAATACGTCTACCAATCTTTCTAAGGTTTGCATAACTACTTTATATGTCTCTAGTTGATTTGTATTCTTATACTCTGCATCTCTGCGTTCTAATATGTCATATATATGAATATCTTCCAAAAATTCATACATTATCCTGCATAAATCTTTTACCAAAACTTTACCATTCTTTTTATAAGTGTTAATTTTAGTTTCTATATTATTTATAAGAGTTACAACTTGATTTCTTGCTACATTTAGTCTTTGTAAGTCAAATTTATCTGTACCAACCTGCCACTCCTCTTGCCACCGCTTTTTCGTACTTATCCCATATGTTATAATATAATTTTCTAAATAATCAATATCATCAACAGGTAATATATAACATTTTAATAAGGACATAATAATATTATGCGTCCATCTGCTGCTTAAAACATCTAGCAGATTTAATATCAAACTGACTAAAGAACAAGTGTGTACCAGTCTTTTTTGATCCAAAAAATAAGGAATTTCATATTCTTTAAAAAGGTCTGTTATAGTACTTCTATATAAATTTATATCCCCTGTTACTATTGCAATATCACTATAATAGTAGTTTTTATCCCGCACTAGATGCTTAATTTGTTTAGCTACATTTTCCACTTCAACTCGCATATTTTTATATTTATATAACTTAACACTTTCACTATTTTTAGCTGACTTAATTTTATACGTGTTGAAATAATTTTGTGATAAATATACAATATCTTCTGATTTTACTATCTGTTTTAGTGGTTGTTTCGTAATTTTTATCTCACCAAACGGCTTAATTTTCCGCTCTATCGCTTCTAAAGTTTTAGTACTATTATAAAATATAGAATAATTGTCCATTGGCAAAGTTATCATCATCTCTTTTGCCATCTTATATAGTTCAACCAAAACCTGTTGTTGCATTGCTGTAAAAGTATAAAATCCGTCTACTATAATTATTGCATTTTTATATTGTTGATTTATATTTAACATATCTTTTAGTACGTTTAAGCTACGTTCTGCGGTTAGAAATTTCTGTTCTATATATTCGTTAAACCACGTCTGTATTTTTTTTACATCTTTTATCTTAGACTTAACTACAGCATTTTCTATGCCATTAAAATCTACTTCTTGTATGCCGAATTGTTCATACTTAGTCAAGGTCGTATTGATTTTTTCGATAAATCCATCTTTATCATAAGCTTTTTTAAAAAACTCTAATTCATTTTTATGGTCTTCTACTACTTTTTTTAGTATTATTATTCTCTCTAAATCATCTATTATCGGAGTTTGGTTTAATCTATTTTTCATAACTTGCTGAACTAAATTATTAAAACTTAGCACCTGAGCATGCAGCATACCTGTACCCAAAAAATTTGCTAAATCTTTTTGGACTTCCAAGTTAAACTGCTCAGGTACTATCATAATAACTTGATTATCTAAATTTTGTTTAATTTTATCATAGCAGGCATAAGTTTTTCCACTGCCTAATGGTCCTACTAATATTTCCAATCTTGCACCTCAAAAAAACGTTGTTTGTATTTTAACTTAGCATAACTTAATATTTTTTTCACAAATACCGCATCTGATAATCCTCCAACTACGCCTACCACTGGTAAACCTTGCACAAATTTCATATATAGTAGTTCAGTTGATAAAATTTCTGATACCTCATCTATTTGTATCTTAAAATCATGCTCACTTGGTAAAATATTATTCTTCATAAAATTATTTATACACTCATTTCCTATAACAGCATCTTCTCCATGCGAAAGTGCTGTAGATATAAGCTTTAGTATAAAATATTTCTCTTCTTCTTTTGTATAATCATACCCATACTGCATAGAAATTTGATAAATTCCCTTTAACACCATTGCAATAAATACCGGAATATCTGGCAAACCTACTCCTAAAAATCCTAAACCTACTCCTTTAGCTCCAGATATTAATACATTTAAGTTTTCTGATTTATTTACTTCTCTTTCAAATGCTTTAATACGCTTTTTGTCTGGTTTAATAGAAAAAGAGTATGCATTCACTTTATGTTGATGTTCAATCTCTTCCTTATTATAGCTTTTTTCTATTACACTAGTACCCTTTTCAAATACAATAGCAAATGACTTTGCAAATGCTACTTGTAGTGTTTCTTGCAATTTATCGGGTACTTTGTTTGCAATTAATTCTTCTAATTTTGATGGTTTTTTAGTCGCTACCTTTCTTAAAAATTTTTGTTCTTGCTTATTCATTATTTCTCCTTCCGTTTTGCTAATATAAACTTTGCTAAATCCATATCACTAGGGGTAGTAAGTTTAATATTTTCGTAACTACCCAGTTCTATATAGACCACTTCACCTAATTTTTCTACAAGAGCACTGTCATCTGTTGATTGCCAGCCATATTCTATAGCATTTTGATGCGCTCTTATAATTACATCTTTATTAAATACTTGTGGTGTTTGTATGCTAAATACTGTTGCCCTATCAATTGTTTCTATTATCTTACCTTCTACGCATTTTTTTATAGTGTCTTTTACTGGTACTCCTAGTATGCATGCGGATACGTCTTTACATATACATCTTTTTATTTCTTCTTCTGTTATAAAAGGTCTCACTCCATCGTGGATAAGCACTTTTGTAATGTGTTCTCCTAATATTTTTAGTGCATTATACACTGAATCTTGTCGTTCCGCTCCACCTGCAATTACGCTTTTTACCTTATTAAATGTATTGCATATCTCTTCTCTAACAAAATCTATATCTTCTTCAGGACACACCACAATAATTTCATGTACCATATTACTACTTTGAAATTTCTCAATAGTATGAGTTAATACATATTTACTGTCTAGCTTTAGATACTGTTTTTTAGTATTTCCATCTAGTCTACGTCCTTTGCCCCCAGCAACAATTATTGCACAATTCATATTATCCTCCATTAGTTAAATCCTGTACTAGGCTTTGTACCTACAGCTATATTTGCTATAGCATTAAGTCTCATATTACTAGTTATACTCTCCTTATACTGATAATATCCCTGCACACCTATCATAGCCGCATTATCTGTACAATACTTAAGACTTGGATAATACAATGTTAGACCATTTTCTTCTGCTAGTTCTTTCATTTGCATTCTTAATGTGCTATTTGCTGCCACTCCACCCGCTATGGCTATATTTTTTATATTATGTTCTGTAGCATATTTTATAGTTTTATGCGTTAATATATCCACAACAGTTTTTTGAAAACTTGCTGCTACATCTGCGTTATTTATAGTCTGCTGTTTCATAGTTGCTGAATTTACATAATTTAGCACAGCTGATTTTATTCCACTAAAACTAAAATCATATCCTGTGTTTATCATAGCTTTAGGAAATTGTATGCTATTTGGATCTCCCAATTTTGCGAGTTCATCTACTTTTGGCCCACCTGGGTATTTTAGCCCAATAGTTCTAGCCACTTTATCATATGCCTCTCCTACTGCATCATCTTTGGTTTTGCCTACTATATCAAATTCTGTGTAACTTAGTACATTTACAAGATGCGTATGCCCTCCTGATACTACTAGGCATAAAAATGGTGGTTCCAAAGTCGGATGTTCTAAATAATTTGCTGCTATATGTCCTTCTATATGATGTACTCCAACCAAAGGTTTGTCTGCCATAAATGCTATGGCCTTTGCAGCAGATAGCCCAACTAATAACGCTCCAACCAGACCAGGGCCATATGTTACTGCTATAATATCTATGTCATTAAGTTTTATATTTGCAGTCTGCAACGCTTCTTTAATGCAATAATTTATTTTTTCTATATGCATCCTTGATGCTATCTCCGGCACTACTCCGCCGAAGATTTTATGTTTTTCAATTTGTGTATCTATTATGTTTGACAAAACTTCTCTGCCATTTACTATGGCAACAGAAGTTTCATCACAAGATGTCTCAATCGCTAACACCTTCATTTGCGCTCTCCTTATCTCTTAGGTTATATATAACCCATTTACCATCTTGCTGTATAAGTGTATATTCTTTCTCAATTGATTGATGAATTAAAGTATGTGTTACTGTAATAACTACTGTATTATTTTGTTGATATACAACTTTATCAATTGTACTTCCTATTATATAATTTCCTTTATCTTGATATAGCTCCACTTCTTCTAATACATTATCTATTTGTTCTTCTATAGGATTTAGATTAATCAACTCCTCGGCATATAACAGTCTTAGCAGATGCACACTTTCTATTATACTATCCGGCTTTGCTACTTCTGAATATATATGTCTAAAAATTTCGCTATAAATATTTACAACTTCTTCTGGGCTATCTGGATAATTATTTATTAATTGCTCTTCAATCTCATCTCTTGCAGTTAAGCTATATAGATATTTTTTTTCATTACTTTCATCTATGTCTGCAAACTTAGCTCTTATAGAAAAAGTATATATAACTACAACTGCTATCATAATTACTATTCCTATTATTTTTCCCATAAAAACCCCTTTCTTAATAATTAACTTTCTAATTCTTTAACCTTTGCATTAATTGCTGGTGCATCTAAATTTATTCCCAGTACATTTAAAATAGGATGCTTATATTTACCTAGTTTTATTTCTTTACAATTATGTGTATAGTTGATGCTATAAAGCTCGCCGTCTACACTTGCAAATCCTTTTATTCTTAAAATATCTTGATTATTTAACAAGTAATCAATCATGGCTAGCATATTATCATAGTTACTAAATCTTGCTAGAAAAAAGTGATTTTCTACTATATTAATGTGACATTCATTAACCAGCTCATGTTCTGTATTAGTTTGACCAATGCTTGATAATGTCTCTAAATCTTCATCGGTAATATCTGCCCAGTTTTTTGTATATACATTAATTTTAGATAGATCAAATTTATCATTTCTCGCCATAGTAAATTCAGTAAATTGTAATAAAACTTTATCAATTTCTTCTTCAGAATATGATTGGGTATCACTAACAAGTATAGCACCTGTGGATAAAAAGTGTGATAAAAATATATGTTCATACTGCGGCATACTGCTAAATTTCATAAAATCAGGCTTAACTATAGTAATTATTCCATTTAATGTGCAATGCTCATTTATATACTCATGTTCAAACAACGAAAAGAACGTGTCCAAATTATATATACCAGATGGCTCTATTATCACTCTGTCAAAGTTTTGCCTAGACGCTTCACAAATATACTCTATTAGCTTAGCTTTTTGCGTACAACAAACACATCCTCCAGCTATCTCCACTACTGATAATTCTTCTGCTCTTAATAGTGCCCCGTCTATGCCTGCCATGCCAAACTCATTTTCTATAATTAAAATTTTCTCATCTTTTACGCTTAAATACTTTACGTACTTTGAAATAAACGTAGTTTTACCTGCCCCTAAAAAACCTGTTACAATATCAATTTTCATAAAAATCCCCCATCTTGTGTTTTATTTTTATTATATCATAAAATGGTAATTTTTTCTATATATTTTTCTGCGTGTCTACGTTAATCTAATCTTTAAATGTTAGAGTGCACACCTTTCTATCTATACCTAACTCACTATTTTCAAATATCTCTTTCACTTGTGTTATATCTAATTTATTATTAGGCAGTGCTGGGCTATAATGAGTTAACCATAGTTTATCTACTTTAGCTATCTTTGCCATCTTAGCAGCTTCTACTCCTAACATATGCTTATATTTTTTCACTTGGTCTATGTTTTCTTTTTCCATATACATACCTTCGCATATAAATAAGTCCGACTCATAAATTCCTTTTACAATATCTTCAGTTGGTCTAGTGTCTGTCACATAACTTACTTTAAATCCTTTTCTACTCTCGCCTAATACCATATCTGGCGTATATTTTTTGCCTTCTATTTGCACAATCTCACCATTTTGCAAATATTTATACGCTTGTTGTGGTACTTTATTTAAAATTGCTTTTTCCACAATAAATTTCGGGCTTCGCTTTATCTCTATAGTATATCCAAAACACGGAACCTTGTGGTTTAACACTATAGTATTTATAACATAATCTCCTAATTGTATTGTATTAGATTTCATCGGCAATTCCACTAATTCTATATTAAATGGTACGTCATGGCATATTACCATAAGTCCATCAAAAACTTTTTTCAACCCTGGTGGTCCCACTATTTTTAATGTTTCTGTTCTACCTGAGTTTCCAATAGTCAAAATCAACCCTGGTAGCCCCGTTATATGGTCACCATGAAAATGGGTTATGCAAATTATATCTATACTTTTGTATCCCCAACCTAATATTTTCATCGTAACTTGTGTTCCCTCACCGCAATCAATTAATAACTTCGACCCATTATATCTGGCAAGCATTGCAGTTAAGTATCTTTCGGGCAACGGCATCATCCCACCTGTACCCAGCAAACAAATATCTAACATATCTTTTGTATCCTTTCAACTTATAAACATAAAATGGGTGCATGGATACGCACCCAAACTTATATCTATTATACCATTTATTGGATATCTATCAAGGGTTATTCTACACTCCGCACCCTAAATAGAAGGTAAAAAACAGTGAAAAAATCATTGCTACTACAAGGAGCATTCGTCCTATACGCAATAGGCGGCTCTTCCTGCGTTTCCAACTATAGCAGTAAAATATTAGTAACATAGGAAAAACCACATACACATTTAGCCATTTTAGTACATCAGTATGTTCCCACCATCTGCCTAA
>MDJN01000172.1 GCA_001995005.1 Candidatus Parepulonipiscium sp. PG-Nun2H_MBin03
CACCACTGAATGTTAGTTGCCTTAATCTGAAAAGATTACTTGCTCTTTATCTCACCGCCTAAGAGGCGGGAGTATTAGAGCAAGTTCTTTCAGATAAAAAGCATAGTTTTTGTAGCAGGGTCAAGGGACAAAGTCCCTTGGAGGGGTTTCACCCCTCCACCCCGATTATAAGGATAGCTCTAATAAATAACTATTTGTCAACAAACTTTAATACATTCATTAGTATTTTGTAATATCTTGGTAGTTTTAGACATAGTATAGAAGTAAAAAGGGAAAGGAGACTTTAAAAATGTGTAACAAACAATATAACTATACATATCCAACTGTTTTATGTACCAATACCCGCCTCAGTGATAACATAAATAAGAAAGTTGATTTTGAGCAAGGCATTTATTATCCTTTTAGTTGCATATCATTTGAGCTCACTGAGCAAATCGACCCATCTAGGGTAGTGCAAATAATTTCTGAATCAGGTTATAAAATATCACTAAAAGATAAAGAACTATTGAACTATTTTGATATTACAAGTATAATAATAAATAAATTTTCTCTCATTAAAAGAGTCTAATATACAATCATTATATATAAGAAATAATTTAGTTAGTAAAAGTTCCTGTTTGAGGTTCGGGACAAGGCCCCGATTGGGGTCTGCGACCCCAAACCCCTCTTTGTACAGGCCCCTCTTTTACAAGACGCTCTTTTAATTTATAGACTGAAGTCGCCCTAAGGCGACCTATATTAGTCTATACAAATAATTTTGAAACAGATAAGTCTTCATGTATCCTTCTTATTGCATCTGCAAACAGAGGGGCAACGTGTATCTCTTGTAGCTTATCTATTTTTTTTGCTTCTGGAATAGATATAGTATCCAATACAACCAGCTCTTCTATTACAGAATTTTGTATCCTACTTACAGCAGGCCCTGATAATACTCCGTGCGTACAACAAGCATATATTTTAGCTGCCCCTTTTTCTTTTAAGGCACTTGCCGCATTGCATATCGTTCCAGCAGTATCTATCATATCATCTATTAAAATTACTTTCTTATCTTTTACATCTCCTATAATGTTCATAATTTCAGATTGATTTGCTTCTGGTCGTCTTTTATCTATTATAGCTAATGGCGTATCTAGTTTAGTTGCAAATCCCCTCACTCTGCCAACACTGCCTAAATCCGGTGACACAGCTACCACATCTGACATATCCTCATTAAATTTCTCGTAATAGTATTTTGTAATTACAGGCATACCTACTAGGTGGTCAACTGGAAGATTAAAAAATCCTTGAATTTGTGCACAATGTAAGTCCATTGTAAGTATTCTATCTGCACCAGCAGTTTCTAATAAATCAGCAACAAGTTTTGCACTAATCGGATCTCTTGCTCTAGTTTTTCTGTCTTGTCTTGCATATCCATAGTAAGGCATAACTGCAGTTACTCTGCCTGCAGAAGCTCTTTTCATAGCATCCATCATAATTAACAATTCCATTAAGTGCTCATTAGTCGGCGTTGATGTAGGTTGTATGATAAATACATCTGCACCACGTACTTTTTCGTCTATTTTTACATTTATCTCTCCATCACTAAATGCAGTGACTTCTGCTCTGCCTAATGTAATCCCTAACTCTTGTGCTGTCGCTAGTGCTAATTCTTTATGGGCATTACCTGTAAACACTTTAATATCTGTGTAGTTTCTAATCATGATTCTTAAAATCCTCCTTAGTATCTGCGTATACAAACTACTAATATTATATCATACTCATTACATTCTGTAAACTTACTTATAATTTACGTTTATCTTTCGCCCCACCTTCTTTATTTACTTGCCTTGCACGTGCTATGGCCAAAGCATCTTCTGGCACATCGTCAGTTATTGTAGACCCTGCAGCTATATATGAATTTTCTGCCACCACAACAGGTGATATTAAGTTTGTATTACACCCTATAAATACATTATCTTGAATTTCTGTTCTATACTTATTTTTACCATCATAATTTACCAAAACTGTTCCACAGCCAAAATTTACATTTTTGCCAACATCAGCATCTCCTACATATGTTAAATGCGATATTTTAGTATGTTCGTCAATAGTAGAATTTTTTATCTCTACAAAATCGCCAACCTTTACATTATTTGCAATGTGGCTATTTGGTCTTATATAAGCAAAAGGGCCAATGGACGAATTTTGCCCTATTGTACTATCTAGTATTACGCTACTTTCAATATGCACCTTATTTGCTATTTGACTATTTATTATTTTTGTATTATACCCTATAACGCAATGGCTACCTATTGTAGTATTCCCTTTTATTACACAACTAGGTTCTATTGTGGTATTAGGACTTATTTTTACATCAGGCTCTATATATACATTAGACGGGTCTTCTATAATAACTCCATTTTCAAGATGATACGTATTTATTCTATTTTTCATAATAGCAGCTGCTTCTGCTAGTTGCACTTTTGTATTAATTCCTACTATTTCATTATTATCCGCTACAATGCATGCTTCCACTTTGCCTCTCTCATTAATAATTATATCTAGTACATCTGTAAAGTAGTACTCCTTTTGAGAATTATTGTTAGTGATCTTAGTCAAAGCTTGCTTTAATACTTTTGAGTTAAATATATACATTCCACCATTTATTTCTTTTATCCTTTTTTCTGGATTAGTAGCGTCTCTTTCTTCGACAATCTTTTCAAACTCTCCAAAGCCATTTCTTATAATTCTACCATACCCCGTTGGATTGTCTATTTTTGCCGACAAAACTGTAGCAGTACATTTATTTTTTACATGATAATCTCTTAACTTACAAAGAGTTTCTCTTGTAATAAGAGGAGTATCTCCATAAAGAATAAGCACTTCACCAAAATCATCCATAAAATCCAGTGCACATTTTACTGCATGCCCAGTTCCCAATTGTTCTGCTTGCAATCTATAACTTACACCGTCCCCAATCTGTTGTTTCACTTCTTCTGCCATATGCCCAACTATTAGGCAAATTTCACCTACCCCAGCTCCTTTGGCAGAGTCTATCGTATACTCTACTAATGTTTTGTTAAATATTTTGTGCAAAACTTTTGGTATATCAGAATTCATTCTAGTCCCTTTTCCTGCTGCTAATATGACTGCTTTCATTTCCATAATTTCTACCTTCCTTAAATATTTAATCTATACTTTTATAATATTCTTTTTGCTGCAATATTATACAGACCAAAAAAAGTTCTCGTACGCTTTTGGTCCGAAAACTTTATGTAGTATTATTTATTCTTCAAACGCGGCAACTTCATCAATTGAGTCGTCTTCTGTTAAAAGAACCATCTCATATTTTTCTAATATCGTTTTTTGGATGCGGTCTCTTGTTTCAGAATTTATTGGATGTGCTATATCTCTAAATTCTCCATCAAGTGTTTTGCGACTTGGCATTGCGATAAATCTTCCTTTATCACCTTCAATAACTTTAATATCGTGTACAACAAACTCATTATCATAAGTTACTGACACTACTGCTTTCATTTTCCCATCTTTATTAATTTTTCTTACTCTAATATCTGTGATTTCCATCTGCAAACCCTCCTATTTATTTTTGTGTACGTTTGGTATAATTTTCGTATATTCTCATAAGCATATCACGGTATATAAACCATCTCACGTAAATTTATTCTACAACATTTTTTTCATAAAATCAACCTTTTTCTTAAAAAAATTCAGGAATTTGTAATATTTATTTTTATTATTACAAAATTCCTGATTATTTTTAATTTATTATATAATTTGACCTTTTGGTATTACTTTAATATTATCTGGAGTTCCTATTATTTGCTTTCCATCACCTATAGTAACGGACTTATCTAATATAGCATTTTCTACTACGGTGCCTTTTCCTATAGTACACCCTTCCATGATAATAGCATTTTTAATATATGATCCCTCTCCTATAAATACTTTTCTTGAAAGCACAGAGTCATGCACGGTACCATTTATTACGTCTCCACCATTTAAGATGCTGTTTTTCACGTTGCACCCTTGACTATATTTAACTGGCGGGTCATCTTTAGCCTTGGTTAAAACATATGAATATTTCTCAAATATTTCATCTCTCATATCCGGATTTAGAAAATCTAGATTTGTTGCATATAAAGAATCTATATCTTTTAAAGCTTGCCAATATCCTTCAAATTTGTATCCATATATTCTTAATTTTTTTCTATATCTTGTAATTATATCGTCTGCAATACTTGTTCTGCCCTCGTTTGCAAGGTCTTCTAATAGCTTTATCAACAGTTCTCTTGCTATTACATAAATGCCTAGGGAAATATTAGTAGTTTGAGGTTCTAATGGCTTCTCTTCAAAATCAGTTAAGCGATATTGCTCATCCAATTCTAATGTACCATAATTTCTAGCATCTATTTCTGGCATATTTTTATACACAACTGTAATATCTGCCTTTTTTTCTACATGGTATTTTAATACTTCTCTATAATCTATGCGCATAATATGGTCAGAAGGGGATATTATAACATACTTTTCGGAACTTTTCTTCAAGAACTCTATATTTTGGTATATTGCATCTGCAGTACCTTTAAAAGATAGAGTATCCGAATTTAACATATCTGGTGTAAAAAGATAAATACCACTATTTTTTCTACCCAAATTCCACCACTTTGAAGACGAAACATGGTCTGCTAAAGAACGTGTGTTATATTGCGAGATAAGTGCAATTGTTTTTACGCCTGAATAACTAAAATTTGTTAATGCAAAGTCTATAACTCTGTATGAGCCGCCTACTGGCATAGCCGCACTATTTCTATGAGATGCAAGAACCTCTAGCCTGCTTTTTTTTGTACCTGCTAAAATAATTCCTACTGCTTTCATTAGATACCCCCCTTTAAAACTACTGAGTTACCACTTGGTAAATAACCGTTTGGATAATGCTCATGAGTCGTATTTCCTACTATTTCACAATTTTTACCTATACCTACGTTATCTGGTATAGTAGTATATGCACCTATAACAGAAATTCCACTATTATAAACGTGTGGCTTATCATGATTGTGAATATCCTCACCATGTCCTATGCGTACATTATCACCGATAACACTATTTTCAGATACTATACACTTATCCAGTATTGAACCAGATTTTATTATGGTACCTTGCATTATAATACTATCTTTTATTACGCACCCCTTCTCAATTCTAACATTCGGGCTAATTATCGAATTATATATCTCTCCTTCTATCTCACAACCTTTTGATATTAAAGAGTGACTAACATTCGCAGTGTTACTGATGAACTGTGGCGCAAAATTATCAGAGTTTGTATATATACTCCAGTAATCATCGTATAGATTAAATTCTGGTACAACATATGCAAGCTCCATATTCGCCTTCCAATACGCTTCTATTGTACCAATATCTTTCCAATATGATTTAAATGGATATGCAAATAGTGGTTCGCCGGCATTTAATAAAGATGGTATAATATGTTTTCCAAAGTCACTGTCAGGGTGAATTTCTTTATCTTCAACCAAAGATTTACGTAAAGTTTTCCAATTAAAAATATAAATACCCATTGACGCAAAATTACTTTTTGGTTGAGCTGGTTTTTCTTCAAATTCAATTACTTTTAAATCACTGTCAGTATTCATAATACCAAATTGTGACGCTTCTTCCATAGGAACTTCAATTACCCCAATAGTGGCTGTGGCTCCTTTTTGTTTATGATAATTAAGCATTTGTGCATAATCCATCTTATAAACATGGTCTCCAGATAAAACTAGTACATATTCTGGATTATAAGAATCAATATATCTAATATTTTGATAAATTGCATTTGCAGTTCCACTATACCATTCTCCTTGTTTTCCTGTTACAAAAGGAGATAATATGGTTACACCACCATGTGTTAAGTCTAAATCCCAAGGTATACCTATACCTATGTGTTTAGTAAGGGTCAGTGGCTCATACTGAGTCAACACTCCTACTGTATCAATGCCAGAGTTTACACAGTTACTTAATGGAAAATCAATTATTCTATATTTTCCACCAAACATTACTGCGGGTTTTGCTATTTGTGTGGTTAATGCTCCTAAGCGGCTACCTTGGCCTCCCGCCAGTAACATAGCTATCATTTCTTTTTTTTGCATACCTAACCTCCTTAATTTTTACCTTTCTACTTTCATACGTATTGTACTATAAAATACAAATTTATTCAAGGTTCTTTTGGTCAAGTTTTAAATATTTTCATTAAAATTGCATGTAATTTAGAGTAAATTTTTGCAAATAGTTTCCATTAAATTCCTTATTATTTTACATGTCTCTTACATTAGTTTTCCCCAATAACGACAATTTAATTATCAAATATTATTGTTTTTATGGTATATATTGTATATAATAGAGATATATTATATTTTAAATAAATAACCTAGACTAATTGCAATTAAAAATTTAGTATTTAAAGCTCGATATTTGAAGTTTGTGGCAACGTTTAGATTGCACCTCAAATACCTAAAACTAATTTAAAATACTACCAAATGATTACTTTTATAGTTTTTTGCATATAATTAGATAACACTTTTTATAAAAGGAAGGACTATTTATTATGTTAAACAAAAGTAAAATACATTTTATTGGTATTGGTGGAATTAGTATGAGCGGGCTGGCTGAAATTATGGTCACACAAGGACATGTTGTTAGCGGGTCTGATATGCAAAGCTCGGATATTACAAAAAAGCTTGCTAATTTAGGAGTTGCAATAAGCGCATCTCATGCTAAAAGTAATATTACTCCAGATAT
Source organism: Candidatus Parepulonipiscium sp. PG-Nun2H_MBin03 (assembly GCA_001995005.1). Lineage (GTDB taxonomy): Bacteria > Bacillota > Clostridia > Lachnospirales > Cellulosilyticaceae > Epulonipiscioides. Next base: position 6,799 of record MDJN01000172.1, read on the forward strand.
AGATATTGTTGTTTATACAGCAGCAATCTCAGAGGATAATCCTGAGCTTATGGAAGCACGTCGCATAGTTAAAAGTGTTTTAACTCGTGCAGAATTTTTAGGCCATATTATGAAAACGTATGACTTTTCTATTTGCGTATCAGGGACTCACGGAAAAACTACCACTACTTCCATGCTGGCAAATGTTTTACTTGGTGCAGATAAAAATCCAACTATTACTGTTGGTGGTATAGTTGATAGCATTGGTGGTAATATTCATATTGGTGATACAAAATATTTTTTAACAGAAGCTTGTGAATATCACAATAGCTTCCTTGACTTTAATCCAAAAGTTGGTATTATACTAAATGTTGAAGAAGATCATCTAGACTTTTTTAAAGACTTAGAAGATATTCAAAATTCATTTACTAAATTCTCTCATCTTATACCAGAAGATGGCTTTTTAGTTATTGAACAAAAGGCTCATGACGCTTGTCTTAAGATTTCTAACATCAAAGGTGTCGTAGAAACTTTTAGTTTTGACGAGAATTCCACTTGGTTTGCTAAAAATATTGTATTTGATGAATTAGCCCATGCAAGCTTTGATGTTTATTACAAAGGAAATTTTGTTACTAATTTAACTATAGGCGTTACTGGAATGCATAATGTATTAAATGCTCTTAGCGTGTGTGCCGTATGCAACTTTTTAAACATACCGTTTGATATCGTTAAAGAATATTTAGTAGATTTCTCTGGTGCAAAAAGGCGATTTGAAATTAGAGGGAATATTCATGGAGTTACTTTAGTTGACGATTATGCTCACCACCCAACAGAAATTCGTGCTACGTTGGAAACGGCTAAAAAATTCCCACACAATGAACTTTATATTATTTTTCAACCTCATACGTACACCAGAACCAAGGCATTCTTATATGATTTTGCAGATGCACTCAGCACATACGGACATATCATTCTAACAGATATTTATGCTGCACGTGAAAAGAACCCTGGCGACATTCATTCTATGGATATAGTTAATCTATTAAAGCAAAAAGGGACTGACGTGACGTATATAGAAAACTTTGATGAAATTGCTGATTACCTGCTTGCTACCTGTGTTCCAAATGACGTAATTATTGCTATGGGAGCTGGCAACGTTAATCAAATTATAGATATTTTACTAGGTGAATAATTTTACTGCTAAAAATTTTTAGCAGTAGTTTTAAGGAGCGATACTTTTGATAAAATTTACAAATAATACAGTCAAATCAATATCCGTACCTGTATGGTTTATAAAAAATAATCTTGGGCAAATAAACTCTAGTCATCTAAAAGTTTATTTGCTACTTCTTTCATATAATCAATTAGGAACAGACATAGATATTGAAAATTTTACTACCTCTCTTGATATGCTGTATAAAGAGGTTATATCAACATTTCAGGCTCTCAGCTCACAAAGATTAATTGAATTTACAGAACTGTCAGCAGATAACTTCGAGATTAGAATTTGTGACGAAGAACCTAAAGCAGCAACCGAATATAATTCAAAAAAATCTCTACATCTTGTTGATAGACCTGAATATTCTTATCAAGAACTTAACGAGATTAGCAGCCAAAATAGTTCTATTGCACAGTTATTTAGCAAAGCACAACAAATTCTGGGCAGACCACTCAGCCCTACTGATTTATCAATCTTATTCAGCTTTCATGATTGGCTACATATGCCTATTGGTTTAATCGAATTTTTGTTAACACATTGTGCTAATAATAATCATAGAAAAATACGCTATATTGAAAAAACGGCCATAAGCTGGGTAGAAGACGGCATCATGGATATTGAAACCGCAAATATCAGACTAAACTCATCTAAAATTTATTTTCAGATACTCAACCAACTGGGTATAAAAACATCTACTATTACAGATATACAAAAAAAATATTTAGATAAATGGTTAGTTACTTTTCAATTGCCTATAGATATTATTTTAGAAGGGTGCAACCGCACTACTTTACAAATATCTAACCCTAATCTTAAATATCTAGATAAAATTTTAACCAATTGGCATGACGCAAATGTTAAAACTTTAACCGATATAGAAGAATTAGATAAATTGCGTACCACAAAGTCTAATAAGCCTGTTGCCAAAACTTCAAATAAATCTAAAAAATATAACAATATGCTCTCACATAACTGGGACTATGCTCAAATAGAATTACTAGAAAAACAATACCATGATAATATAAGAAACGGGGGATACAAATGACAAAAAGAGAGCATTATGCTCAGGTACTAAAACAATTTGATGCTAAACGTATACACAATCTAAAACTGCAAAAACAACGAACAGAAAAAATTTATAAACTTATACCCCAAATTGAAGATTTGGACGAGAAACTCAGACTTAATGGGTTAGATTTAGTCAAAAACATGCTAGAAAGCCATGGCACAACCAGAGGGGAAAAAAATTTCAAAAAGCGAAACCAAGAACTGCTAAGTTTAAAAAATAATTTGCTTATACAAAATGGATATAAATCCAACTATCTTGATTTAACATACAATTGTAGTAAATGTAAAGATGAAGGCTTTTTAGACAACAACACCCCATGTATCTGCTTTAAACAAGCTCTTATTAATTTAGCATACAAGCAGTCCAATCTTAGTCATCTGTTACAAACAGAAAATTTTGATACATTTAATTCCGAGTTATATTCTAATGAAAAAAGTTCAGATGATGGTGTATCTCCTAGAAGACAAATTGAATATATCAAACAACAGAGCATATTCTTTATAGATGCCTTTGATGTAAAATACCAAAATCTAATATTTCAAGGAGAATCAGGGGTTGGTAAAACCTTTTTATGTAATTGCATAGCCAAAACTTTGCTAGATATCGGAAAAACAGTTCTTTACTTATCTGCCGGTCAGTTCTTTACGTTATTTGAAGATATGAGATTTAATCGTACAAAGTTAGATATGCAATCTAAGCTAACACTTGATGCTGTATTTACTTGTGATTTATTAATAATTGATGATTTAGGCTCAGAATTTGGGACAACCTTTACTGGTCCAGACTTATTTAATATTATCAATTCAAGACATTTGAACTTAAAACCTACTATTATTTCTACAAATCTGTCCACAGATGATTTACAAAACTTCTATTCTGAGCGTGTTGCCTCCAGGCTTTTGGGGAATTACGTATTATACAAATTTTTAGGTGCAGACCTGCGACTTAGCCAAAAATATCAACAAAGGCTATAGGTTTTCATGGGATAATTTTTTATATTTTGTAATATATTATAATTAAAGGAGGAGAGTTAATAACTATGTTCTGTGCTATCAAAATTTCCAAATCCGACCCTACACCGTTATATATACAGCTTGCGAATGAGCTTATTCGTCTAATTGACGCAGGAATATTACCTGCTCGTACAAAATTACCAACAATAAGGCTATTGGCAAGTAAATTAAAAATTAATAGAGATACTGTTGTTAATGCATATAAATTATTAGAAAGCAAAAACTATGTAATCGCACATATGGGCAGCGGAACTTACGTTGCTCCACAACCAAATATAGGTACAAAAAAAGATTGTCCCCCTATAGCAACCAGCAAAACCTACTTTAATCGTGATTTGTTTAGCATTGATATGTGTAAAAATATTATGCTAAATATTTTAGATAACGAAGGATGGGATAGTTTTATCGACCCATTAAATAGGGAACGAAATTTAATTCGCATTTCTATATGTAATTTCTTAAAAACTGCCGGCGTTTCTGGAACAGTATCTAATACACGTTTAATTAAGAATATACCAAATTTCTTATTAGAGCTTATTAAATTATCTTCTAAGTCTGCCATATGCGTTGAGGCATTTAGAGATTTAAGTTACACTTCAACTTTAAATTATTTAGGCTTTAAGGTAATAGAAATTCCTATAACAGATAATGGACTCAATCTTGATGTCCTAGAAACGCAGTTAAAGTCACAAAACGTATCATATATTTTAATAAACCCATGTAACCAAAATCCTACTGGTATAAGTTATTCACTAGAGAATAAATTAAAGCTTATTGAGCTTGCCGATAAATATGATACTTATATAATAGAAGATGGTACTTTTAGCGATTTTACATACTATAGCACAAATATTAACACTTGCTATGATTTATGCAAAAACGATAGAGTGATATATTTATACAACTTCTGTAAATTATATTTGCCTAATCTTGATTATAGCTTTGTAGTATTACCTGCAAAGTTACAAAAACGCTTAATTGACGATATGAATATTACTATATCTGAAAGATTTGTACGATATTACTTAGAATCTGAGTATTTTATTAATTTACGCCAAATTCTTATTAAAGACAGTGCCCGCAAATACGCTAAACTAAAAATGTGTTTAGATTTATCTACTAATTTAACTAATACTAGCACCAGTGGATTATTTTTCTGGTTAACTCCTTTATCAAAGGAAAAAATTTATAATACACTACTGGAGAAAAATATTGTTGTTTCGCCCAGCGATTTATTTTCTGTATCTCATATTGATAATAGTTTTAGACTTTCTATAGCCCCTCTTAGCGATACTGATATAGAACAAATTATAGACGTGTTGGAAAACTATGTATAATTATAATCCATCAATATAGAAGGCAACTTCATTCAGTATGGGGTTCTAATCCCACCACTGAATGTTAGTTGTCTTATTTAACAACTATAACTTTACCTTTTTTCTAAATGGTATATAATTTACTAAGAACATAAGCTCATGCCCTATAGGCATTATAAGCAGTGCCAAGTTTAATGGCATAAGTTGCTTTTGGGTTAAAATTCCTAACAATATTATAAATAATCCATATACTAATATTATCTTGCCCATTTGCCCCGTCTTATTCTGCGGATCATATCCTATATCCATATAACCTAATATTGCATATATAGGCATTGCATCTGTAGAAAATATAATCAAAGGAATTGGCCAAAATTTTTTCATCATATATCCCTTAGTTATGTTTTTTCCATTGAATATAGGTACTTCCTTTGTATTTTCTGAACCATACCTCATTACTAGTATGCCTTCTATGAGATGCAAAAATCCAATCAACACTATAAATTGGTTATATGGCAAATTAAACCAAGTTATATTATATCCAAACGTTTCAAGTACTTCTCCTAAAAAATATGTAAAAGGTATGACATAGCTATAACACCCCCACTTTGGATTTACGCTTGTCATAAGTAATGTCAGAGGAATTAAAAGTAACATACCAAATGTTAATTTTATATTTATTCCCCCCACACTCATTATGCTACTAAATAATATTCCAAGTATTGTACCTCTATAAACGTCTTTGACTCCGGTTATTTCCCAGGTCTCATTTTCTCTTTTGTACATGTATACAATAAGTATGGCTATAATCAAAAATATTGCATCAAAGACTACAAGATATAGATTATTTAGCATACTTATTATAAAATCATAAATAAACTCTATAAAAACACCCCCTACTCCATTTCAGATATTAATACCTGTAATGCCTTTTGAAGCTGTAAATCTTCTTCTGTTGTTAAATTCGGTTTTATCATAAGTTCTGCAGGTAATTCCACAACATAATCCGGCTCTATGCCCGTCCCTTGTATACATACTCCAGATGAAGTGTAGTATTCAGATGTAGTTACCTTTATTGCTGAGCCATCTATAAGAGGCAGTATTGTTTGTACTATTCCTTTGCCATATGTCCTAGTTCCAACTAATTTTGCCCTGCCATGGTCTTTTAGTGCCCCAGATAGTACTTCAGATGCACTTGCACTTTGTTCATTTACCAATACAACAAGTGGTATGTCGTTATATAACTCAGTTGCTAACGTATCTTGCTTTCCGCCTTTTCCATCACTTATAGAAACTATTATACCACTTGGTATAAACTCGTCTACTATTTGTTCAACAATGTGTAATAATCCGCCTGGGTTATTTCTAAGGTCTAATACCAGTCCTTTTGCACCACTATTTTCTAATATTTGTATGCCCTCTACCAGTTGAGTATACGTTAATTCTTCAAAACTTCTAATTTCAACATACCCTATATCTTCTTCTAGCATCTTATAATCCACTGAAGGGTATACTACATTTTCTCTTATTATATCAAATTGTATCTCCACATCTTCGGAAGGTCTGTATATAGTTACCATAACGCTAGTCCCTTCTTTCCCCTTTATAAGGTCAGGCACAATCTCAAAGTCATCTCCGTCTAGCTTTGTATCATCTGCACCTATTATCTTATCTTTTGGTAATATACCCGCCTTTTGAGCCGGAGAATTTTCAAACACTTCTATAATCGAGATGCTATTATCAGTTTTATCAAGCATCATCTGTACACCTATCCCAGCATATATTCCTGTCGTACTTTCCATAAATGTCGTAAATTCTGATGGTGTAAAATATGATGTATACGGGTCGCCTACGCCTGCTACAAATCCCTTGTATATACCCTCTTCTAATTTTAATGGGTCTATCTCACCGATATATCTGCTATCTAGTTCATCTTTTATGGTATTTAACTTGCCGTCTATTACATCTGTTTTATCTAATGCATCTACTGTATAAAATAACACTCCTGTTGTAATACTAAAAGTTATTAAGGTAATAATAAAAAATTTTTTCATCCATCTCTCCTTTTGCTAGGTGTTTTTTAAGCATCCTCTCCTTTTAATATATTGATAGCTGTTGTTATTTGGTTATCAAGGGTTATGTCCTTTGTACCATAGGTTACTAAGTTTAACGTATATTGCGTATCTAATGATACCACTACCTCAGGTTCTATGGGAGATTGCTCTAGATTATCCACATATAGTTGTTTTGTAGAAATTATCAAGGCACTGCCATCATCTAGTTCTATAAATTCACTTGCAGTACCGATTCCCTTAGTTGAATTACCTACTATAAATATAGACGGGTCAGGCTTTAATGCCTCTACCATAATTTCTATGGTACCTGCAGTTGTGGAGTTTGTAAGTATTGCCACTTGATTATTAATTTTGCTTGTAGTTGATGCATATTCTATAACTTTACCTTGTTTATCTACTGAACTAAACATTATACCATCATCCATAAATAAATCAGTAAGCAAGACTACTTCTTCAAATTTTGCATCATCTAAATATCTTACATCAAGTATAAAACTGTTTACTCCTCTATATTTAAAACTTTCTATTTGATTTTTAATTATATCAGTGCTGCCAGTATTTAAGTTTATAACTTCTATATAACCAATATCTTCATCTAATATTTGAGTTTTTACACTAGTATATGTTATATACGTTGGTATCAGTGGCACCTCAGTTATACTTTTATCTTGCTTTTGTATAGTATAAATCACACTGTCTTCTCCTGTGTATGTCAACTTTTCATATATTTCTAATTCGTTACTAAGCATACATAGGGTATCATCAATCTGCAATATCCTATCTCCCACTGCTATATTAGCAAAATAAGCTGGTGAATTTTCTATCACTTCAGTTACAACCAAATATTGACTACTGATCCCCCAACTAAATTTTATTCCCACACCTTTTTCTTGCCCTTGTTGTTGCATCTTATATATTTGAGCTTTTTCCGCGCTTAAATACATTGTATTTGCATCTTCTAAACTTGCTACATATCCTGCATATAACCCTTCCACTCTATCTGAATAATCAGATTCTTTAAAATATTGTATTCCTACTATTTGGTCTAATCCTATTATTTTTGTTGTGCTATACAAACTTTCAGGAGTAGATGCAAGGCTCATTGCTGTTATCGCTAATGATGTGCCCAGTCCCAAAAATATTGCTGATATCCACGTAATAATTTTCATCTACTTATCTCCTTAATTAAATAAGAGGTCTTATTAAGTTAACTCAGTTAACAATCCTCTTATTTTATAACAAATATTAATTTAATGAGGAGTATATTATTTTACGGCCTTGCCCCCAGATAATTCCACGGATTTGTATGCGTTCCATTAATTCTTACCTCAAAGTGGCAGTGGTTACCTGTCGAAAATCCTGTGCTTCCAACTCCAGCTACTTTATCTCCTTGTTTTACCATTTGTCCCACTTTTACGTGCAACGAAGAGTTATGAGCATATAGAGTCACCAGTCCACCCCCATGGTCTACCATAATTGTATAACCAAATCCATTTACCCAACCAGACGTTATTACCTTTCCATCCGCCGCTGCTATAACTGTTGTACCATATGCAGCCTCCTGCTCGATGTGAAACTTGAGCAACTTTGAACAAAGAGCCATCACTGATCGAGAGTGGCCAAGGTTGGCTGTGAAAATATCAAAACAATTTGACTGAGGAGTCACACACCATGACTGGAGTCCACCTAAAGCAGTGGCTGAATATCTGATTAACTGAGCACCGAAGTAATGTTGCCAAATTAAACACTTGA
>MDJN01000173.1 GCA_001995005.1 Candidatus Parepulonipiscium sp. PG-Nun2H_MBin03
CCTTAGCTTGGATTTCTCCTTCTCCTTCAAAAGAATCTTTAAGATCTTCAAATACCATTTTTATCGCTTGAAGAGCTAAAGGATCTGTAAATACATTGTTACATGTTGAAACGTATGCTTCTATCGCATGTGTAAGTGCATCCATTCCTGTATGTGCAACTAAAGTTTTTGGCATAGTATCTGCAATATCTGCATCAACAATCGCAATATCTGGTGTAATATTATAATCCGCTAATGGATATTTAATACCTTTTTCATAATCTGTAATAACAGAAAATGCAGTAACTTCTGTTGCTGTTCCTGAAGTAGATGGAATTGCTACAAAAATTGCTTTATTTCTTAATGTTGGGATTGTAAATGGATCTTTAATATCGTCAAATTTTGTATTTGGGTGCTCATAAAATACCCACATAGCTTTTGCTGCATCAATAGGAGATCCTCCTCCTATCGAAACAATTACATCCGGTTCAAACTCTCTCATAGCAGCTGCACCTTTCATAACAGTTTCTACAGATGGGTCTGGCTCAACGTTTTCAAATAACTGCACTTGCATACCAGCTTCTTCTAGGTATTTTACAGTTCTATCCAAAAAGCCAAACCTTTTCATAGAACCTCCGCCCACTACGACGATTGCACGTTTTCCTTGAATATTTTTTAATTGTTCTAGCGTCCCTCGACCAAAATAAATGTCTCTAGGTAATGTAAATCTTGCCATTAAATTCACCTCACTAATTTATTTGTGGTATTTTTATCAAACTCCACAACCAAAATTATATCATATAACCAAAAAAAATAAAGCCCTTTTTTAATATCCGTATAAATATTAAAAATAGCTTTAAGAGTACATTTAATCTATTACCTTTTTAAGTTTATCTACTTGCTCTACTATTCCACAATTCATCTCTTCTGATCTATCAACATTTATTTTATTTTCTTGCATTGTGTTGTTTAATTTAGTCGTAGAACTTCTCAGCTCTACTACAGATACTTTTTGAATATTACTTGTATCTAATAATTTTTCACTTATATCTACTGTTTTATCAATAGTGTCCACAATGCTAGTTAGTGCAATATCTGTATTATTTACAATTGCCTGACCTTTATCTATCATAGAAAGAGTACGATTTATTGTATCTTCTACTTCTTTTACGATCTCTGATGTTTTATTTGCTAGTTCTCTAATTTCACCAGCTACAACAGCAAATCCTTTACCAGCCTCTCCTGCTCGTGCAGATTCTATAGCTGCGTTTAATGCTAATAAATTGGTTTGACTTGCAATATTTTCAATAACTTTAATTATCTCACCTATGCTAATACTTGATTGATTGATATCATTCATTGTAATAATCATATTTTTCATATGACTTGTTCCTATATTAGCTTTATCTTTGGCTTCTATTGAACTTTTGTTAGTAGATACTATTTGAGAAATACTATCATCAAATGTTACCGCCAAATTTTCTAATAACTTTGTAATTTCTTCTGCAATTTCTTCTTGTTTTGCTGTATGAGATGTTCACCTTGTTGAACATTTGCT